>NZ_JANQDG010000068.1:0-28554 GCF_029891665.1 Anabaenopsis sp. FSS-46
AAATATAATTAGCAATTGGTATGAAGTACAGAGGAATCTATTTACTTCTGTTGTCCGTGAGCATATTTTTGCTAATCTTAATAGCGATCGCATGATCTAGCCATCATAGATCATGTTTTTTGTCAATGCGTAAGTCCTAGTATCTTCAATGGCATCAGTCTTAGCAACGGTGGACATATCTAACCATAACTTCACATCCACCTCAAACCACTGTCCTAATACCTGTTCTTCTGGTAGATATCCAGTGTAACCATAGGAGCGAATATTAGTTAAATGAATGCAATCCATAAGACCTTGAGAGTAAATTTGACATTTAGCGGAGACTGGAAAAGTTCAACTTTCCCAGAGAAATTTGCAAGAGAATTTCAAATGATAGGGTGGCTATGCTTGATTTAACACCAGCCTATCAGAATGTTAATCAACTTTGGGCTTACATATTGACCCAGACACTCAAACGCTTGGGATTGAACTGTGTAGTCATTTGTCCCGGTTCCCGTTCTACACCTTTAGTAGTCGCCTTTGTCCAACAAATACCTGGTATTGAAGCCATTTCTATTCTTGATGAGCGTTCAGCCGCTTTTTTCGCCTTGGGAAGAGCCAAAGCCACAGGGGTTCCTGTAGCATTGGTTTGCACATCTGGAACCGCAGGAGCGAATTTTTACCCCGCAATCATTGAGGCCCAAGAAAGTCGTGTACCATTGTTGGTGTTAACCAGCGATCGACCACAAGAATTAAGAAATTGTCATTCGGGGCAAACCATAGACCAAGTAAAATTATATAGTAATTACCCAAACTGGCAAGCAGAGTTAGCTATACCCTCCCCAGACTTGAAAATGCTCGGTTATCTCCGACAAACCGTCATTCATGCTTGGGAGCGCTGTCAAATTCCCATACAGGGGCCAGTTCATTTAAATATTCCCTTCCGTGACCCCCTCGCACCCATTCCCGATGGAACTGACTTGAGGAATTTACAGTCAAACTTACACCCAGAAGCCTTTTTTGCAGGTATAGCAAAGACTAACCTCATTCCCCCTTCCCCATTCCCTATTCCCCAACCGTGGTTACAATCTGAACGCGGGATCATCATCGCCGGTGTCGCTCAACCCCAAAAAGCCGAGAAATATTGTCAAGCGATCGCCCATCTTTCCCAAACACTCAACTGGCCTGTTTTAGCTGAGGGACTTTCCCCACTCAGAAATTATGCTAGCCTCAACCCCTACTTAATTTCCACCTACGATATCATTTTACGTAATCAGAAACTTGCCCAAGAATTAACACCAGAAATAGTAATTCAAATTGGCGAAATGCCTACCAGTAAAGAACTACGTCACTGGCTATCTAACACCCAACCCCAATACTGGATAATTGATAATAGTTATCAAGACCTAGACCCTTTACATGGAAAAACCACACATTTAAGGATATCTGTAGAAAATATATATGACCGGGGAGCAGTGAATAGTCACCCAGGGATTTATTTACAAAAATGGTGTTATCTAGAAATACAAGTCCGAAAAAATATTGATGAAATATTTGCGAATATAGACGAAATAATTGAAAGTAAAATCTCGTGGGTAATTTCGCAAAATGTCCCCCCACTAACACCCCTATTTATTTCTAATAGTATGCCGGTCAGGGATGTAGAATATTTCTGGAAACCGAATAACTTAGGTGTGCAACCTTATTTTAACCGAGGTGCAAATGGCATTGATGGCATACTATCCACAGCATTAGGAATTGCACACCATCAGCAAAGTAGTGTGCTGTTAACAGGGGACTTGGCCTTATTACATGATACCAACGGATTTTTAATTAAAAACAAATTCCTAGGACATTTGACCATTGTGTTAATTAATAACAATGGTGGGGGTATTTTTGAAATGTTACCCATAGCCAAATTTGAGCCACCATTTGAAGAATTTTTTGCCACTCCCCAGAATATAGATTTTGCTCGGTTATGTGTTACATACAATGTACCCCATGAGTTGATTAGTTCTTGGGAACAGTTACAAGAGAAATTGTCTGTTTTACCAAATAAGGGAATTAGAGTTTTAGAAGTCAGGACAAATAGAAAATTAGATGCTCAGTGGAGAAAAGAAAGTTTAGAGAAATTAGCGCTAGATATTGCAGTGCATCTCTTGTAAGGTAAACTAGCAGCGGGCAAGATGCCCAAACCACAAGATACAAAAGTTACTCACATAAAATTCTCAATTCTCATCTTACTATATACATCATGCACATTAACTGGCAAATAGCCAAAAACTACGAAGATATACTGTATCACAAAACCGATGGCATTGCTAAAATTACCATTAACCGTCCCCATAAACGGAATGCCTTCCGTCCCAAAACCGTCTTTGAACTGTATGACGCTTTCTGTGATGCCCGAGAAGATACTAGTATAGGCGTAGTTCTATTTACTGGTGCCGGACCACACACGGATGGTAAATACGCTTTCTGTTCTGGGGGAGATCAAAGTGTCCGAGGACAGGCCGGTTATGTTGACGATGCTGGGATTCCCCGCTTAAACGTCTTAGACTTGCAGCGCCTGATTCGTTCTATGCCAAAAGTGGTAATTGCTTTAGTAGCTGGTTATGCTGTGGGTGGTGGACACGTGCTGCACTTGATTTGTGACCTCACCATTGCCGCGGATAATGCTATTTTTGGACAGACTGGCCCTAAAGTAGGCAGTTTTGACGGTGGTTTTGGTGCTAGTTATCTCGCCCGTATTGTGGGACAAAAAAAAGCACGGGAAATTTGGTTTTTATGCCGCCAATATAATGCACAACAAGCTCTAGATATGGATTTAATTAATTGTATTGTCCCAGTAGAACAACTAGAAGCTGAAGGTATTCAATGGGCGCAAGAAATTTTAGAAAAAAGTCCGATTGCAATTCGGTGTCTAAAAGCAGCATTCAACGCTGATTGTGACGGACAAGCTGGTTTACAAGAACTGGCCGGAAACGCCACTTTACTGTATTACATGACAGAAGAGGGTTCTGAGGGAAAACAAGCCTTTTTAGAAAAACGTCCCCCGAATTTTCGCACCTTTCCTTGGCTACCTTAAAATGTCGATACTTAATCGCTTTTTTTGATTAAGCACACCAAATAAATAGAAAACCACAGATAAATACTATATTTGCGCCATCTGAGTCTTAGCCTCCTGGGAAGTGTGGGTAGTTATTTCCTCTACAGGGGCAATCATAGTACTCTCTGGATGTGTAGCCAGAGTTGGTGAAGAACCTAAAACTCTTGTTGCATCTGGTAAACCCCAAGCGTCTTCCAACGTTTCCCAAGAAGGTGCAAAAGGTGGAAGCGCCAAAGAGCAAGCTTTCCAACTTGCTTGTACGGGGCTTCCTAACTTCTGACACATTCCGCCTCGGCGACCTTCTGGCTGGTAATGACGACAATATCTACAGGCAGATGTTAAGGATTTAATGGGTTTCATTGGGGTTCATCTTTAAATGCAATTTATGATTAATTTCTATTGTTCTTATATTGTGCCTTTATATATAAATAGGTAAGATCACCAAAAAGTCATTATTTTACCTAGGTTTCAGCGATCCCCACCCAGGGATAAACTTTACGATCTCTTTATATTCTTGTTATATATGTAAATGATCACAGGAGTGGGTACACGCTTATTTAAGACTAAAAACCGCTAGGGATCAAAGATAAAGTTAGGATCATGGATTTAAATTAAATCCTAAATTGATGAATCGGGTATGGTCGGTGTCATGAAATCTCCCAGTTTATTCAAGATAAACGGCAGACTTTAAAATAAACTCATATAGTTATTAACTCATAAAGATTTAAAACTGCTTGGAAACACAAACACAACACACACCCCAACGCTGGAGTTCACCGGGTGGGGTGGGAGCTTGACACTGTGGACAAAGGGGTAAGCCATGCGATCGCCCTTGCATTCT
Source organism: Anabaenopsis sp. FSS-46 (assembly GCF_029891665.1). Taxonomy (NCBI): domain Bacteria; kingdom Bacillati; phylum Cyanobacteriota; class Cyanophyceae; order Nostocales; family Nodulariaceae; genus Anabaenopsis; species Anabaenopsis sp. FSS-46. The sequence continues at coordinate 3,930 of NZ_JANQDG010000068.1, forward strand.
TTTAGCCCAGGATGCAAAAGCCATCTTGGGATTCTCAATATTGGGTGTAGTCTCACTCGGTGAACTACTGACATCACCCAGATAACTGGGATGCTCCTGTGGGATAATGCTTATGGGCTGTAAGTAATCTGGAAGAGGCTGCCAATCTTTAGTGGAAAAGCGAATATCTACCAACGGCTCAGACAAATTTTGATTTAACTTTAAAAGCACAGCGGTGCGTCCAAATGTCATGTTCTGCGCCCAAGCAGCGCTAGAAGTTGCTACGAATAAAACATGACGCTGAATTGATAACGGACGCGTATGGGTAGCAGCCACTTTTCCGACAATATCTGGCCATAACTCTAGCAAGCGCTGCAAGGGTTGTTCTTGCCATTTGGCTTGTTGTTTTAGACCATCTAAAATATGATTAATTGACTTAAACGACATCTTGAGAGATTAAAATTTTTTCATACCTATTTAAAATAGTGGCAGATAAATATTTCAGCTAAAACACACCTGGTTTAAATATTCCCCCAGGAAGGTAAAAGTCTAGGATAGGATGAAGACAATATTTATCATTTATCTGGCTGAGTCCATGGGTATTAGATATTGCATTCTTTTTGCCTAGTACTTAGTTTCCATTCCACGGCACTGTGGACAAAACATCAATGGAGAGTCAACATGGAAATTATCAAGCGTATCCTGCGGATAATTCGCGCTAATATCAATAGCTTGCTAGGTACTGCCGAAGATCCAGAGAAAATTCTCGAACAAGCCGTCATGGAGATGCAGGACAACTTGGTGCGATTACGACAAGGAGTCGCACAGGCCATCGCCACTCAAAAACGCACCGAAAGACAGGCCGCTGGCGCACAATCAACATCAGAAGAATGGTATCGCCGCGCTCAATTAGCACTACAACAGGGAAATGAACTTTTAGCACGGGAAGCTTTAACTAAACGCAAAGCTTATCAAGAAACGGCTACGGCTCTATCTACTCAAATAGAGCAGCAAAATGAGATAGTAGCCAGACTAAAAAAAGATATGCGATCGCTAGAGTTAAAAATCAGCGAGGCGAAAACCAAAAAAGATATGTATATAGCTCGCGCCCGTTCCGCTGAGGCTGCTGTCCGACTCCAGGATATGCTCGATACTACCTCCCCTACCAGTAGTCTCAATGCCTTTGAGCGCATGGAAGATAAAGTTTTGCAAATTGAAGCCCAATCAGAAGCCATGGCGCAACTGGGTACTGACGACTTACAAAAACAATTCGACTCCCTAGAAGCTGCTAGTGACATCGATAGGGAATTAGCAGCCCTCAAAGGTCAGGTGTTAAGTCAACAGCAATTACCTGAGAGTCAAGACCGCTAAACATTGGGCAATGAGCACATTTAGGATATATCTTAAAAAATAACGGGCGTCGGGAGGTAGGGAACCAAGCCGGAAAAATTACATTGAAATAGACAGCTACTAAAATAGTAAAAAAGAAAACTTAATCACAAAACGCGTCCACTGCCAAAGGAAAAAAAATTATGGGATTATTTGATCGGATTAAACGAGTAGTCAGTTCTAACCTCAACGACTTGGTGAATAAAGCTGAAGACCCAGAAAAAATGCTAGAACAAGCTATCCTGGAAATGCAGCAAGACTTGGTACAGTTGCGTCAAGGTGTAGCTCAGGCGATCGCTGCTCAAAAACGCACTCAGACACAGTACAATGAGTCCCAAAATGAAATCAACAAGTGGCAACGCAATGCTCAATTAGCCCTGCAAAAGGGCGATGAAAACCTAGCACGACAAGCTCTAGAACGTAAAAAGAGTTTTAGTGATACCAGTCTGGCTCTCAAAACTAGCTTAGATCAGCAAACCACTCAAACTGAAACCCTCAAGCGCAACTTAATGCAGCTAGAAAGCAAGATTTCTGAAGCCAAAACCAAAAAAGAAATGCTCAAAGCTCGCATTACCTCCGCCAAAGCCCAAGAGCAACTCGAAGGTATGGTGCGGGGGATGAGTACCAGCAGCGCCATGGCTGCATTTGAGCGCATGGAAGAAAAGGTCTTGATGCAAGAAGCTCGCGCCCAAGCCGGAGCGGAGTTGGCTGGTGCGGATTTAGAAACCCAATTTGCCCAGTTGGAAAGTAGCGATGTTGATGATGAGTTAGCAGCATTGAAGGCACAAATGCTACCACCTGCGGCAGCACCCAACCAACCACAAATACCACCAGAAAAAGAGAGCAGCGCTGCCAAATCTTATGATGTTGTTGATGCCGACTTAGAAGCCCTGAAAAGGCAATTAGATGGAATAGATAAAATCTAAGGCATATTTCCTTACTTCTACGTAATTCCCACAACTTCGGTTGTGGGATGTTACATGAGCATTCAACTATTTTTCGCTTTTCATCACCATCATTAATGACAGTATCCAGCACTTTTAAGATAAAGTATTGTGTGTGAACTTTGATTAATGTCACTTAATGGAGACTGTCATGAGTGAAGGCGTAATCACCATAACTGATAATGAATTTGAATCAGAAGTATTGCAGTCCGAGCAACCTGTGTTAGTTTACTTTTGGGCTTCCTGGTGTGGCCCATGTAAATTGATGTCGCCCTTAATTAACCTTGCGGCTACCAAATACAGCGATCGCCTGAAAATAGTTAAAATGGAGGTCGATCCTAACCCCACCACCGTGAAAAACTACCAAGTAGAAGGTGTACCAGCCTTTAGACTCGTTCAGGGAGAAAAGCTATTAGCATCCACAGAAGGAGCGATTGGCAAAGACAGATTACTTCAGTTTTTAGATAAACACTTAAGTAATAATTAGTCTAGGGGCAGTAGCTAACTAATGACTAAGGACTAATGACTAATATGCAGTTTGCTAACCGTTTACAACCCCTGCAATCCAATGTATTTGCTGATATGGACAAAGCGAAAGCTGTGGCTTTATCAGCAGGAAGGCAGTTAATTGACCTGTCCTTAGGATCTTCGGACTTACCAGCTCAACCCCACGTAATTGAAGCCATAGCCAAATCTCTCCCTGACCCGAGTACCCACGGTTACTTATTGTTTCACGGTACTCAAGGATTTCGCCAAGCAGCTGCTCGCTGGTATCAAGAAAAATTTGGTATCAAAGTTGACCCAGAAACAGAGGTGCTGCCCCTCATTGGTTCCCAGGAAGGTACAGCCCATCTACCCTTAGCAGTCCTGAATCCAGGGGATTTCGCCTTATTATTAGATCCGGGCTACCCATCCCACGCGGGGGGAGTACATTTAGCTAGTGGTCAAATATACCCAATGCCACTAAGGGCAGAAAACAATTTCTTGCCGGTATTTGCGGAGATTCCAGCAAATGTTTTAGCCCAATCCCGGATGATGGTATTGAGCTATCCTCATAATCCTACCACCGCCATCGCTCCTTTATCTTTCTTCCAAGAGGCTGTGGTTTTCTGTCAGGAACATAATTTGGTTCTCGTTCACGATTTCCCCTATGTGGATTTGGTATTTGGGGAAACTGACAATGTACCCTCTGTGCTGCAAGCTGACCCAGATAAAAGTGTCTCTATTGAATTTTTTACCCTTTCTAAGTCCTATAATATGGGGGGCTTCCGTATAGGCTACGCCATCGGTAATCCCCAGTTAATTCAGGCTTTACGCCAAGTCAAAGCAGCCATTGATTTTAATCAGTATCGCGGTATTTTGAATGGTGCGATCGCCGCCCTTACAGGACCTCAAGGGGGAGTAACAGATGCTGTTAATACCTTCGCTAAACGTCGGGATGCGTTTATCACCGCTTTACACCGTATCGGTTGGCCAGTACCCACACCCGCAGGGACAATGTACATCTGGGCTAAGTTACCCTCCCATTGGGATCAAAATTCTGTGGAATTCTGCACTGAGTTAGTCAAACAAACTGGTGTAGCAGCTTCTCCGGGTGCTGGTTTTGGCAAATCTGGAGAAGGATATGTCCGCTTTGCTTTGGTACATGAACCACCGTTACTGGAAACCGCTGTGGAGAGAATTGCTAAATTTCTTCAAACTTCACACCCAGCATAAACTTAAAATAAAGTTAGGTATATTCTCAAATTACCTAACTTGAACCGTGAATGTATCTGATAAAACACTACCACTGATTAAAGAGCCTGAACGTTTATCAGCCCGTCTTGGGGAAATCCCCGCGGAGCCGGGTGTTTATTTGATGCGCGACCGGAGCGATCGCATTATCTATATAGGGAAATCACGGAAATTGCGATCGCGTGTTCGTTCCTACTTTCGCGAGGGAAATCACAAAAGCCATCGTACAGCTACCATGGTTCAGCAGGTGACGGAGATTGAATTTATTGTCACCGATACCGAAGCCGAAGCATTAGCCCTAGAAGCCAACTTAATTAAGCAGCATCAGCCATATTTTAACGTTTTACTCAAAGATGACAAAAAATATCCCTATATCTGTATTACTTGGTCAGAAGACTATCCCCGGATTTTCATCACTCGTAAACGTCAACTAGGTAACGCTCAAGATAAGTTTTACGGTCCTTATACAGATACAGGTTTATTACGAGAAATATTAAGCATATCTAAACGCATTTTTGCACTGCGACAACGACGCCAACCACTGTTTAAGGACCGTCCTTGCTTGAATTATGACCTAGGGCGATGTCCTGGTGTATGTCAACAGTTAATTTCCCCCCCAGAATACCGCAAAACTGTAGAAAAGGTGGCGATGATCTTCCAAGGAAGAACCCAGGAATTGATTGATATTCTCACAGCACAAATGCAAACCGCAGCTGAAGCCTTAAACTTTGAATTAGCGGCGCGGATTCGTGATCAAATATCTGGGTTAAAATCCTTAACCGCTGATCAAAAGGTTTCCTTACCAGATGATACAGTTTCACGGGATGCTTTAGCACTGGCAACTGACAAAGAACGCGCTTGTATTCAATTATTTCAGATTCGCGCCGGGAAACTTGTAGGACGGTTGGCATTTGTCGCCAATAGTCATGCTGAACCGGGAGCGATTTTACAGCGAGTTTTAGAAGAGCATTATCAACCTGCTGATGCGGTGGAAATTCCCACAGAGATTTTAGTACAGCACGAGTTACCAGATGGGGAAATATTGGCGGATATCTTGACTCAACGCAAGGGGAGAAAAGTCACAATTTCAGTACCCCAGCGCCAAACTAAGGCAGAATTAATTGAGATGGTCCAGCGGAATGCTGAGTATGAATTACAGAGAATGCAGAAGTTAGGCGATCGCAACCATGAAGCCATGGCAGATTTAGCCGCTATTCTTAATTTACCAGATTTACCCCACCGCATGGAAGGTTATGATATTTCTCACATTCAGGGGTCTAATGCTGTGGGTTCCCAAGTTGTGTTTATTGATGGGTTACCTGGTAAACAGCACTATCGCCACTACAAAATCAAAAACCCCACGGTGACAATTGGACATTCAGATGATTTTGCCAGTTTAGCTGAAGTTATCCATAGGCGATTTCGTCAGTATAGCGCCGACCCACAATTACCCAGGGTAGGGAATCCCGATTGGCCTGATTTAATTATGATTGATGGCGGTAAAGGTCAGTTATCGGCAGTGGTGGCTGTCCTGCGGGAAATGAATTTATTAGCAGACCTGCGGGTTGTCAGTTTGGCCAAGCAACGAGAAGAGATTTTTTTACCCGGACAGTCTCAACCTTTAGAAACTGACGCGGAACAACCAGGAATACAGTTATTGCGCCGGTTAAGAGATGAAGCCCATCGTTTTGCTGTGAGTTTTCATCGTCAACAACGCAGTGAGCAATTTAAGCGATCGCGTTTAGATGAAATTCCCGGCTTAGGACATCATCGACAAAAGCAGCTTTTAGGACATTTCCGCTCTGTTGATTATATCAGACAAGCCACACTCACACAACTAGCTGAGGTTCCAGGGATTGGACCGAGGTTAGCCCAAGAAATTTACAATTATTTCCATCCGCATCACAATAATTAACAATTATTTACCTGCTGGAATTCCTAGCAGGATTTAAATGATCTCTTCAATATCTCTTCAATTTTTACATCAAACCTTAACTAAATCTTAAAAGAGAAATTTTGTTACACAGGATACAGTAATTTATCACTGTTACTTTTTCAATACAATAAAGGCTGTTAAAACATATCAGTCGCACTATAAAACCAAGCTCTCTCAAACGATTAATCATAGGGATCACTCATTTTCTAACAAATCTATAAGTGAAAATTTGATTTCTATATCTAAAGTAAGATGGTAATTTTGTAAAAATAGGATAGCATACAAAGACAATAAAAACCTCAATTTCAAACTTTCAGGAAAAGCATCAACCAATATCAAAGTTTCTTATTGCTGCATCTAAATTTAAAATTCTTGCCTTCTCGATTAATAAATAGTTACAACCAGGGGTTTAAAAATGAATACAGTCCAAAAAGTTCACTGCCCAAATTGCGGCAGTGATGCCGAAAGACACTATATTACTGATAGTCACTTAACCAGGACACAATGCCCAAGTTGCGATTACTTGATGATCAGTTGCACCTTGACCGGGAAAGTAATTGAGGCTTATGCACCTGGTATTTCTGTCACAAAACAATTGAGTGCTAAAGTTAGGTAAACACTTACTTACTGGCCCGGAGTTGTCCACAAGCAGCATCAGCTTCTAAACCACGAGAATAGCGGACACTCACAGCAATTTTTTGTTGTTTGAGAACGTTCACAAAGGCTTGAATGCGATCGCCTTTGGGGCGCTTGTAGTCAACTTCCTGGATGGGATTGTAGGGAATCAAATTCACATGACTTTGGAATCCCCGCAGACATTTTGCCAGCTGTAAAGCGTGCTCTGGTAGGTCATTAAACCCAGCCAGGAGAATATATTCAAAAGATATACGTCTTCTCGTGATTTCCACATATTCCCGACATTCATCTAACAAGTCTTCTAGAGGATATGGTCGGGCGCTGGGAATGAGTTGTTCTCTAAGTGCTTGGTTGGGTGCGTGCAAACTCACAGCTAGAGTGACTTGTAAATTCTGTCGGGCAAATTGACGGATGCGATCGCGAATACCAACGGTAGAAACAGTCAGCGATCGCTGTCCAATACCCACGTCTTGATTTAAGCATCTTAAAGATGCTAAAACATTATCAGTATTTAATAACGGTTCACCCATCCCCATAAATACCACATGGCTAACCCGTTCATGAAAATCTTCTTGCACCGTCAATACTTGATCGACGATTTCATGTATTTCTAAGTTGCGAGTGTAGCCACCCTTACCAGTAGCGCAGAAATCACAGGCCATGGGACAACCTACCTGAGTAGAAACACAAACTGTCAGCCGTTTTGCCGTGGGAATACCAACAGTTTCAATGATTTGATCATCTGCAAGTCGTAACAGATATTTTATCGTGCCATCCGGTGCCACAGCACGATGATGTATCGTTGAACGTCCAATGGGGATTTCTGCAAGTTCTGCACGCCACTGTTTAGGAAAGACAGAAATATCAGCTAGCGATCGCACACCCTGATGATAAATCGAATCGTGCAGCTGTTTACCTCGATAAGCTGGCTGTCCCTGCTGTTGTACCCACCCGCTTAACTCGGAAACAGAAGCACCTAGTAGGGGCGGAATTATTGCTGATTTAACTGAATTTACCTGAGAAACAAGAGGCGTAGCAGACATAAATAATCAAAAATTGATACTTGATTTCTATGCTACAACTTTCAAATCATTTTCGCCCTGCTTCTCTTGAAGGGGGGACAAATGAACCACAGCAGGCCAGAAAACACAGCCAACTTGAAATTTCAGGATTTCTATCACCACACTATTTAATTTCCTTTGTGTTTTTCAGAATTTGCCAAAATAGAAATGTAGGCTAAAATCACAACTTTTCCAGCATAGCTTGATGACTAAACTCAACAGTCAAACTCAGCTAGCGGAGAATAAGGAACACCGAAGGAAGTATGGATAGTAATAATTGGTTGCAACAGTTAATGATGCTCGGTATTGGTACAACGTCTTTGGTAGCTGAAAAAATGCGCCAAGTCAGTGACGATTTGGTCAAGGACGGTAAACTCGATCCTGAGCAAGCTAAGGCCGTCATGGATGATATTGTACAGCAGTTAAGGTCAGACCAAGGAAACTGGGAAGAGCAAATGCAGCGACAAATGCGGAATGTTATGCAGGATTTCGGCGTTGCTCGTCAATCTGAAGTGGATGAATTACGGGGTAGAATTGACCGTTTAGAGCGTCAAGTGCGTGATTTAGAAAATAAGCTTTGGCGTTAAACTAAATTGTGTCCTCTTGATCATCTGAAAAATGTCAGGTTGCCTCATTAGGGAGAGCTAATTTTGAAATCAATTTTTCTCAGCGTGGGTTTCATGCTGGTTTGTGTTTTAGTTCTGGTATTAGCACAAGTTGGTAATAAAGTCAACTCTGCTGTTGCCGCTAATTTAACAGAAACTACACCAGCACCCACGAATGTCACCAAAAACCAAACCTTGATTGCGAGTAATAGTATGTCTGATACCAGTGTTGTAACTAATCCATCTGGATTGAAATATGTGGAATTGGAAGAGGGAACTGGGGCGAGTCCTGAACGGGGACAAACCGTTGTAGTTCACTACACCGGTACTTTGGAAAATGGGAAGAAGTTTGATAGCTCACGCGATCGCAATAGTCCCTTCGAGTTTAAAATCGGTATCGGACAGGTGATCAAAGGTTGGGACGAAGGACTAAGCACCATGAAAGTAGGCGGTCGTCGTCAGTTAATCATTCCCCCGGAGTTAGGTTATGGTTCCCGTGGTGCTGGTGGTGTGATTCCACCCAACGCTACTTTGCTGTTTGACGTGGAATTACTGGGTATTAAGTAGGAAATATAGCAGTTATCTGTTTGGTGAGGTACTTTTAAGGGTTAATTAACCACAGAGGTACACAGATGGACACAGATAATTCGGGTTCCTCACTAGACCTGAAAACGCTATCAGGGAAGGGGATGGAAGTGTGGGAGCATTAAGCCTATTTCTTCTTTCCCCAATTCCCAATTAATTATTATTACTAATAATGACCTTGTTTCGCTAAATTTTTAAACTTTGTAAACTGCGGATCAAATAAAAGTTTTATGGTTCCCGTCGGACCGTTACGGTGTTTCGCGATGATGATTTCTGCAATTCCTCGATCTGGACTGTCGGGATTATAATAATCATCGCGGTATAACATCACAACTAAATCCGCGTCTTGCTCAATACTGCCGCTTTCTCTCAAATCTGACAACATGGGGCGCTTATTGGTACGCGCTTCTACACCACGACTCAACTGAGATAAGGCAATTACTGGTACAGATAATTCCCGGGCTAAACCTTTGAGAGAACGAGTAATTCGGGATAGTTCTTGCACGCGGTTATCACCTGCACCCTCCATTAATTGCAAATAATCTATGATAATTAATCCTAATTCTGTTCCTTGTTCTGCTTGCAGTCGTCTGGACTGACTACGCATTTGGGTGATGGTAATATTAGCTGTATCATCAATAAAAAGGGGTAGGTCTGAAAGTTTATCAATGGCACGGCTTAAAGGTTCCCATTGTGTTTGACTAATGCGTCCACTGCGCAGATAACCAGTTTCAATCCCCGCTTCACTAGCTAATAGTCTCTGTACTAGCTGTTCTTTGGACATTTCTAAGCTGAAAAAGGCAATTGGCAATTTATAACCAGCTGCAATGTTGTGAGCCAGATTCAAGCAAAATGCCGTTTTCCCCATTGATGGCCTACCGGCGATGATAATTAAATCAGAACGCTGAAAGCCAGTGGTCATGGAGTCTAAATCATAGAAACCACAAGGAATTCCCGGTAAGGCAATACCTTGGTGGCGAGTTTCAATATCTTGAAAGGTATTAATCAGGGTATCAGAAATGTGAGTTAGACCTAATTGGGGACGTTCTTGAGTAACACCAAAAACTTTTTGTTCTGCTTGGTCTAAAATTATCGGTAGTTCGCTTTCTGTCTCGTAACCAAGATGAACAATTTCGTTACCAGCTTTAATTAATTGCCGTCGCAGGTACTTTTCCATCACCAAACCGGCTAAGGCATCAATGTTAACAGCTGAGACTGTGCGGTCTACGAGAGTAGCTAATTTATTTCTCCCACCAATGCGGGCGAGGAGATCGTGATCGGCTAACCAACTGGTAACTGAGAGTAAATCTGTGGGTTTACCTTGAGCATGAAGGCGCAGCGCCGCTTGATAGATATCTTTGTGGGCGCTGATATAAAAGGCTATAGGTAAGAGGCGATCGCTTACTCGCCCAATGGCTTCTGGATCTAGTAAAATTCCCCCCAAAATCGCTTCTTCTGCTTCAATATTTTGGGGTGGTAGGCGATCGCTACCATTACCTTGAAAACTCAGTTCTTCAGACATAAGCCATTTAAGAAAAGTTGGGACTTCTTGTACAGACGCGATTATATGGCTGACGCACAGCGGTAGCTATCGCGTCTGCACTCCGCACAACACCAAAATTTAACTGGCTACAACTTCAATATTGACCTGAGCGCTGACATCAGAATATAGCTTGACTTCGGCCTGGTAAGTCCCAAGATGGTTAATATCGGGAATAGAAATACCACGGCGATCAACTTCTTCACCGGTAGCTGTTTTGATCGCTTCTGCTACGTCTTGGGTAGTTACTGTCCCGAAAATCGCTTCGTTTTCACCCAGGGGTTTAGCAATTTGCAAGCTAGCAATTTTTTCTAAAGCTGCTTTTCGCTCTAAAGCTTGTTGACGCAGTTCTAATTGGCGTTGACGCTCTTTCTCCCGACGGCGTTCTACTTGTTTGAGAATACCAGGAGTGGCATGGGTTGCCAACTTTTGGGGAATGAGATAGTTACGAGCATAGCCGGGAGCTACATCTACTAAGTCGCCGGATTTTCCCAACTTGCTAATATCTTGATTTAAAACTAACTGTACACGTTTGGCCATCTTTTTTGTTTTTCTGTGTAAAATTTGATTAACTTGGGCTTTAGCGGCATCATCTGTTGATTAACCCCAGTAGCTTCGCTTATACCCTAAAGCTTACAGATCCTAGCGAATCATAGGGGTCGATCGCAACTATTTATTGATCAATTATGTGAATCAGGATTCACCCCCAGGCGCAAAGGCGCAAATGTCATATTTGCTATACCCACAGTGAGACAAATTCAAAGTTATTGCTGCTAAATAAGCCTTGGTCACTGAGTTTTAACTCAGGAATTACCAGCAGCGCCATAAAGCCCAGGGTCATGAAAGGTGCAGAAAGTTTGGAACCTAGATCTTTTGCCAAAGCATCCAGTTGTCCATACTCCTCGGCTACGGTGTAACCATCATCACCACTCATCAATCCAGCCACTGGTAGGGGAAGCACTTTGACGGTTTTACCTTCAACAACAGCAATACCTCCTTGGGCTTGAATGACTGCATTCACTGCCCTAGAGATTTCCTCATCCGTTGTACCCACCGCTACTATATTATGAGAATCATGGGCAACACTGGAGGCGATCGCCCCTCGTTGTAGTCCAAAATTGTGGATCAGACCCATAGCAGGTGGTCTGTTTTGATAACGATTGACTACGGCGATCTTGAGGATGTCATTCTCTAAGTCTGCCACCACTTCACCATTCTCAATATTAGCCAATATATGCTTTTCCGTGGTTAGTAATTGTCCGTCCCACACCTCAATTACCCTCACCGTTGAACCTGCGGCAGCAATTCGGAAATCACCTGCTTGTTTTGGCTTTGCAGTAAAATTATTTACAAATAATGCCGGGACATAGGGTAACAGTGGTTGACCTTCTTTCGCCACCAATACACCTTGGCAATAGGTACACTGCACTGTAAACTCCTCTAAATTATTCACTACTATGAAATCCGCAGGATCTGCAACTTGTAATAAACCCACATTGAGGTTGTAGTGTCTTACTGGGTTGACACAAGCAATTTGCAACACATTCATGACATCATGACCCAATATTAGGGAATGGCGCACCAGTTCATTAATGTGTCCCCTCACCAAATCATCAGGATGCAAATCATCACTACAAAACATACATTGGTCGGGGTGAGAATCAATTAAGCTGTGGAGGGCTAAATAGTTTTTAGCTGCTGAACCTTCACGAATCAGAATCTTCATCCCCACAGCGATTTTGTCTAAAGCTTCCTCTAGAGTTGAACACTCATGATCAGTTGTAATATTGGCATCAGCATACTTTTGTAAGTCTTCACCAGATAGTCCTGGCGCGTGTCCATCAATGGGATATCCTAATTTGTTAGCCAAATCAATCTTTGAGATTACCTCAGTGTTATTCATTAGGACACCAGGGACATTCATCACTTCACTCAGATAAGAAATCCCAGGATGTTGGAATAATTGCTTGATTTCCATGGCGGTAAGGTTTGCACCTGCTGTTTCAAATGTCGTTGCGGGAACACAACTAGGTGCGCCGAATGCTATTTTAAACAGTGTTTGGGTGGCATTGGTGAGCATAAACTCCACACCGGCCATTCCTAAGACATTGGCTATTTCGTGAGGATCACAAACCGCTCCTACCGTACCATGCACCGTAGCTATACGGGCAAATTCTGTCGGCACTAGCATTGAGCTTTCGATATGGACATGGGCATCAATAAAACCTGGAAGTATGTATTGTTGGTAACTCTGTTTTGGTTCCTGTTCAATTGATTGAATACGCCCTTGAGCAATGGTAATTGTACCAGGAAATATGGTTTTGTGGATAACGTCTACAATTTGCCCAGAAATTTTAAAGGTTGACATCACCCACCTCCACCAGTTGCAGCTCGTGCCTGATATAGTTTTATCATAATCATACACCAGTATGATCGGTGGGAATAAGAGAAAATGCAGGTAATCCGTCTTAATGCACTGTCAGACAACTACATATTTTTGCTCCACGATGCTCAACAAAATCTTGCTGCTGTGGTTGACCCCGCGGTAGCTGAACCAGTATTAAAACAACTTGCAGAACTAAAGACCGAGTTAGTGGCAATTTTTCACACTCATCATCATCACGACCATGTGGGTGGAAATCAGGAGTTAATTAGACATTTCCCTAAGTTGACCGTGTATGGTGGTGCTGAGGATCAGGGGAGAATTCCCGGACAACAGGTATTTTTACAACCGGGAGATAGTGTGGAGTTTGGCGATCGCACCGCCACGATTCTTTTTGTTCCTGGTCACACCCGCGCTCATATCGCTTACTATTTCCCCCCCACAAAACTGAGTGAACCTGGAGAGTTATTCTGTGGTGATACTTTGTTTGCAGGGGGTTGCGGTCGCTTATTTGAAGGGACACCCACCCAAATGGTCAACTCTTTGGCTCAACTACGCAATCTCCCAGACAATACTCGTGTGTGGTGTGCCCATGAGTACACTTTAAAAAATCTGGAGTTTGCTCTGACTGTAGATCCTGATAATAGGGCTTTACAAAAGCGCTACAAGGAAGTAGAAAACTTTCGTAGTCGCCAAGAGGCTACTGTTCCCTCATGGTTGGGGGTGGAAAAGCTGACCAATCCCTTTTTAGGTTGGGACAAACCCTCATTACAGTTAGCTGTCAAGAGTAGCGACCCGGTACAAACTTTCGCTCGTTTACGAGGAATGAAAGATAGATTTTAAGCCAAAAAAATGCTATTTTACCGGTTAATATGTTTAATTAACGTATATCTACACAGTTGTTAGCTATCGCTATTAAATCGTTCTATTTCCTAGAAAATATCTTCTCATTTGTGTATAATGCAAGCATTCGCTTACATAAAGCTACATTCTTATTTGTTGACTTGAGTGTTAACAGCAATTAATAGATATGAGAACATAACAATGGTGAACTCTGAATTTCCTGAGTCTCCAGTTTCCAGAGAAACTGAAAAGTCTGCGGTTAACAATTACAGTCACATTGAACAGCAACAACAAACACTCAAACCAAGAAAAAAGCGGCCTTGGTACTTAATCTGGTTGCTGATTCTCCTAATTGCAGGGGGTGGCTTGGGTTGGCGGTGGTGGCAAAATAGCTTTGCAGGTCGGGTAGATAGAGGCGGGGTACGGGCTGGCCAACCCATGGGAATTCCTGTAAAGTTAGCTACAGTAGAAACTACAACCATACAAGAAAGTTCATTAATTGGCGGCTTTTTGGCATCTCCAGGCTCAGTAGCAATTAAGCCAGAGATTGACGGGCGCATTAGTGAAATTCTATTTAAAGAAGGCGATCGCGTGCAACAAGGGAAAGTGATTATTCGCCTGCAAAATAACGATACCCAAGCCCGCTTACGACAAGCAAAAGCAACATTAGACCGCACCCAAGCTCGACTAGCAGAACTCACAGCAGGTACACGTCCCGAAGAAATTGCCCAAGCCAAGGCTAGATTAGCTCAAGCCGAAGCTCGCCTACAAAATGCTAAAGGTGGAGCGCGTCCACAAGAAATTGCTCAGGCTGAAGCTCAAATTGAGGTAGCTAAAGCTGATTTGGAATTAGCACAATCAAGAGCTAGGCGATACCAAAAATTAAAGGAAGACGGAGCTGTTTCCCAAGACCAATTAGAAGGATTTCTCAGAGAACAAAGAAGCGCCGAGGCTAGACTCGAAGAAGCTCAAAGACGACTCGAACAACTTCGCAAAAGCAGAAGCGCTGATATTAATGAACTAGCTGCATCTGTAGAACTAGAAAAGCAAAATCTCAAACAACTACAGAACGGACCGCGTGCTGAAGAAATTGCTCAAGCCCGTTCTCAAGTTATGGAAGCCGCAGCCCAAGTTCAGGTAGCCGAAGTGCAAAAGCAGTACACAAATATTGTCGCTCCTCTGACTGGTATTCTCGGTGATATCCCCGTGAAGGTGGGAGATTTTGTCAAGGAGGGAGACGAACTCACCACACTGAATAAAAATGACACTTTGGAATTAAATTTATCTGTGCCTTTCCATCAAGGTGAAAGGTTGCGGGTGGGATTACCCGTAAAAATACTAGATGCTGAAGGCAAACCAGCTAGATCAGGCAAGGTAAGTTTTATTTCACCGAATATCCAGGCAAATACTCAGAATATCTTAGCTAAAGCCACCTTTGTCAATAACACCAAGCTAATACTCAACCGCCTGAACGTCCAAGCCCAAGTGATCTGGGATGAACGTCCCGGAATCTTAATTCCCGCTGAAGCAATATCTCGGATGGGTGGACAGACTTTTGTATTTGTAGCTCAAGAGCCGAGAGAATCCCAACCGGGAATGCCGAACCTAGTAGCCCAACAAAAACCCGTGAAGTTGGGAGCTATTCAAGGAAACGATTATCACGTTATTGAGGGACTCGAACCCGGGGATAAAATTGTTGTTTCTGGTATTCTCAATCTCACTAATGGTGTGCCTATCATGCCTTTACCTGAAAAGATGCCTCAGTAAAAGCGCCGAGACACCACAATTCCTCATTCCCTCATTTTCTTATGTTTATTGATTTCTTTATCAAAAGACCCGTATTTAGCACAGTTTGTGCATTAATTGTGCTGTTGTTGGGGTTGATTAGTATTCCCACACTTCCCATTGCTCGTTTCCCGGATATTGCTCCCACTCAAATCAACGTCACCGCCAACTATAGCGGAGCTAGTGCTGAGGACGTAGAAAGCGGTGTGACGAATATCTTAGAAAGGCAAATCAACGGTATTCAAGGTATCCGCTACATTACTTCTAGTAGTAGTAACGATGGATCGAGTACAATTACAGCCACCTTCGACTCATCCCGCAATCCAGATATTGCAGCTGTGGACGTGCAAAATCGGGTATCTATAGCCGGTCCACAACTCCCAGAAGCTGTACAGCGAACAGGCGTGAGGGTGACAAAGCAATCTAACAATATTATCTTAGCTATTGGTCTATTTGCTGAGAATAACCAGTATGACAATATATTTTTAAGTAACTATGCCGACCTTTATTTAGCAGATGTCTTAAAAAGGGTTAAAGGTGTTGGTAATGTCGTTATCTTTGGTGAACGTCGTTATGCAATGCGTCTATGGTTGGATCCCAATCGCCTGGCTAGTCGGCGGCTGACAACTGAGGATGTAGTTAATACCCTGAAGGAACAAAATTTGCAGGTGAGCGCCGGGAGAATTGGTCAAGAACCGGCTCCAGAAGGGCAAAGATATCAAATTGATGTCCGTGCTGCCAGTAGACTCACAGAACCTGAAGAATTTGCCGAAATTATCCTGAAAACTAACGATGATGGCACGTTAATTAAGCTGAAAGATGTCGGTAGGGTAGAACTGGGTGCGGAAAATTACAATACCTTTTTGCGATATCGCGCTAAAGATGCTGTAGGCTTGGGGATTTATCAGCTTCCTGGGAGTAATGCTTTAGATGTCGCCCGGGGGGTTAGGGAAGAAATGGCGCGACTGGCTCCCAATTTTCCGCCGGGAATACAGTATCAGGTGGCCTTTGACACTACACGCTTTGTGGAAGAGTCCATGTCAGAGGTGATCAAGACTCTAATTACAGCAGTAGTACTAGTTGTGATTGTAATTTTTGTCTTTTTGCAGGACTGGCGCACGACTTTAATTCCCGCTCTCACAGTTCCCCTATCTTTAATTGGGACGTTTATTTTTGCTCGGATTTTTGACTTTTCTATTAATAGTTTAACTTTGTTTGGTCTGACTTTAGCATCGGGGATGGTGGTAGATGATGCCATTGTGGTGGTTGAGCAAATCAGCCGTTTTATCCAGGATAAGGGAATGAGTCCTCGCCAGGCGGCCAGTGAATCTATGGCTGAATTGTTTGGTGCAGTGATTGCTACGTCCTTGGTGCTGATGGCTGTGTTTGTTCCCGTGGCATTTTTTCCGGGAACTACGGGCGCACTGTATCGCCAATTTGCCATGACCATCGCCTTTTCCATTGTGATTTCTACTTTTCTGGCTTTGACTCTCACACCTTCTTTGTGTGCCTTACTCCTACGCCAAAGACCAAAACCTATGGCTAACGCCACGCTATCGCTATCAGGCTGGCTGGGTTGGGTATTTTACCAGATTAATCAGTTTATTGACTTGGTAAGAACACTATATCAGCGATCGCTTCACCTGATAGTCCGCTGGAAAAATATGATCATCGGACTATTCATCGTTTCTTTGGGAATGACTGCTTGGCTTTATACTACAGTACCTACAGCTTTTCTCCCAGAAGAAGACGAAGGTTTTTTTATTACACTAGTCCAAGGACCCCAAGGAGTTTCACTGCAATATACCAGTGATGTCATTGCCCAGGTAGAAAAAGAAATCCTGCAAATTCCCGAAGTCGTGGGAACCTTTGCCGTGGGTGGCTTCGGTTTCAGTGGTAGTACTGTTAACAATGGTATTATATTCACTACTCTTAAACCTTGGGCAGAACGCAGCAGACCAGACCAATCAGTACAAGCCATACTCGGTAAATTACGGGGGAAACTATTCGCCATCCCAGAAGCCAGAGTCTTTCCCGTAAATCCCCCACCGATCCAGGGATTAGGTAACTTTGGCGGATTCCAACTTCAACTGCAAGACCGTAGAGGTGGTAGTGACCTACAAGGTTTAGTCCAATCCATGGGTCAACTGCTAGGCCGCGCCAACCAAACACCAGGATTACAAGCCGTATTCACTACTTTTGCGGCGCAAACACCCCAATTACTGGTAGAAGTAGACCGGAATC
Source organism: Anabaenopsis sp. FSS-46 (assembly GCF_029891665.1). Lineage (NCBI taxonomy): Bacteria > Bacillati > Cyanobacteriota > Cyanophyceae > Nostocales > Nodulariaceae > Anabaenopsis > Anabaenopsis sp. FSS-46. The sequence continues at coordinate 21,594 of NZ_JANQDG010000068.1, forward strand.
GAGCCAAAGCCCTGCAAGTTTCCATAGATGACATCTTTGGGACTCTGCAAACTGCTTTGGGTTCTCAATATGTTAATGATTTCAACCTCCAACAGCGTAATTATCGCGTATATGTCCAGGCAGATAAACAGTTTCGCTCTAACCCCCAGGATATTGAGCAACTAGTTGTGCGTTCTCAAACTAATCAAATGATTCCCTTGAGAAACTTAATTAAAACTACTTCGGTTGTGGGAGCGCAAGTAATTAATCACTATAATCTATTTCGCTCCATTGAAATCAATGGTTCTGCGTCCCCTGGATTTAGTTCTGGAAGTGCCATTCAGTCCATGGAACAGTTAGCAGCAGAAGTATTACCACCCGGTTTTGGTTATGAGTGGTCAGGAACTGCATTGGAAGAAATAGAATCTGGCGGTTTAGCACCCATTATTTTTGGGTTAGGAATTGTCTTTGTCTTTTTAGTTTTGGCTGCTCAGTATGAGAACTACATAGACCCCCTAATTATCCTGTTAGCGGTTCCTTTAGCAATTTTTGGCGCACTTGTGGCTCAATCAATGCGGGGTTTTCCTAATGATATTTATTGTCAAATCGGTCTAGTCATGCTGATTGGTTTGGCGAGTAAAAACGCGATTTTAATCGTAGAATTTGCCAACCAATTACGGAATGAAGGGCTTTCTATTACTAAGGCCGCAGTAGAAGCTGCACAGGAACGTTTACGCCCGATTTTAATGACAGCATTTTCCACACTCCTGGGTATTTTCCCCTTAACCATTGCTACCGGTGCGGGTGCGGGAAGTCGTCAGTCCTTGGGAACTGCAGTATTTGGCGGGATGTTAATCGCTACTTTCTTAAGTTTGTTTGTGGTGCCAGTTTTGTATATTGTGATTAAAACCGCATCAGAAAGTTTATTCAAACCGAATCGCTCTGGTGTGAATTAACATCATCAAGACCTAAACAGCACATTGCATTCTGTGATGAGGTAAACTAGTATCGGGACAAATGCCTCCACTACAACGATTTTATTTTCCCTGAGAAACTAATGGAGATATTTCAAGTTATCCAAGAAACCATTACAAAACCACCTATTCCCCATGAACCACAGAAGCAATCATTGAAGGCTTGGGCTATGTATTGCTTGAGGGACAAAGGATTTACAGTAGTTTACGCCCAAAATGCCGACTTTGCCATTGAACGCAAGGGACAGGGAAAGCTGTATTTTAAAGTTACCAATAATCCAGAAGATGTGGATAATTCTTGTAGTTGGATAGTTTGGGATAGTGTGGCCAAAAGCGTTAGCCTGATGCCACTCCGGTAATTAAAGGTTTTTATTGAGGACTTAAGTCCTCAATAAGTCTGTATAGATATTATACCCGCTTTTCAAATATCATTAAGTGTTGCTGCGGTAACAAGTTTTTGGTTTCTCGCGAAACTAAACCCACAGCTTCCATTTCTTGGCGGTAGCGCACCACCTATCATCTATATCTATGGTTAATTAATCCGGCCATATTTGCACGGATTTGTCTGTTTGCGTAAAAATAATAATTAGGACGCCTTAATTAATCTTAACAATGGTGATCACACAGCTACATCAAAAAATTTCTCCTCAACAAACACCGCCAGATCATCAGGGATATGACTATGATTTGGTCATTGTCGGCGGTGGAATTATTGGTTTAACCTTAGCCGCGGCTTTAAAGGACTCTGGCTTAAGTATTCTGCTAATTGAGGCCAAAGTTGCATCAGCAGCAGTGGCGAAGGGACAAGCTTATGCAGTTCATATGCTTTCGGCGCTCATTTACCAAGGAATTGGTGTTTGGGAAAAAATATCGCCTCAAATCGCAAAATATTGCCAAGTTCGCCTTTCTGATGCCGATTATCCCGATGTTGTGGAATTTATCACCGATGATTTAGGTACATCAGAATTGGGTTATGTGGCGGAACACCAAGCTTTGTTAGAGCCTTTACAGGAATTTGTCCACAATTGTCAGAATGTGACTTATCTATGTCCCGCTGAGGTGGTCAAGACAGAATATCAGCAGGAGATTGTGGCTATAGATGTCAAAATTGCTGACCAAATTCAGACAGTCCGCGGTAAATTAATTGTCGCTGCTGATGGTTCGCGATCGCGTATCCGGGAAGCTGCGGGAATTAAAACTTCTGGCTGGAAATATTGGCAGTCCTGTATTGTAGCATTTGTCAAACCAGAGAAACCCCACAATAACACTGCCTACGAACGATTTTGGCCTAGTGGCCCGTTTGCTATTTTACCACTACCTGGTAACCGTTGCCGTATTGTCTGGACAGCCCCCCACGCAGAAGCAGAGGCTTTGTGTGCTTTAGATGACCAGGAGTTTTTGGCAGAACTCACCCGCCGCTATGGTAATCAAATGGGTAAGCTAGAATTACTGGGCGATCGCTTTATTTTTCGAGTACAACTGATGCAAAGCGATCGCTATGTTCTCCCCAGATTAGCCTTAATTGGTGATGCCGCACACAATTGTCATCCCGTCGGCGGACAAGGTTTAAACTTGGGGATTCGAGATGCGGCGGCTTTAGCCCAAGTGTTACAAACAGCACATAAAGCAGGTAAAGATATTGGTAACCTCCAAGTCCTCAAAGGCTATGAACGCTGGCGCAAACCAGAAAACCTGACAATTCTAGCTTTCACGGATCTATTAGATAGGATGTTTTCTCATAACTTTTTACCACTAGTAGTAATTCGTCGCCTAGGTTTGTGGATGATGCAGCGCATACCCATCTTAAAAGTATTTGCCCTCAAATTGATGATTGGTTTGAAAGGGCAAACCCCAGCACTAGCTAACGCACCAGACAGATAACTCGTGTTTTGGCTCTTGGGAAAAACATACCAGACGCGATAGCTATCGCGTCTCCCTCCCCGGCAAAACACCACCATAATATGAAGATATCTTAGGATTATTTAGGATGATTTGTAATATTTATGATTGACAAATAACACCCCAGTGCCAGCAATGCTAAAGTTGCAAAAACTTAAACCATAGTCTTGGGGGAGTATCCATGGGAAATCAACTACAAAAAAAACAGATTTCTTTGATTGCTGGTGCAGTCTTATTTGCCTTCTCAGCAGGTGCAATCCTATCTACCCCTAACATCAGAACATTCTGGGGGGAATGGTTCAACTCAGCCATAAATCAGTCTGAACAAATTTCTACAGCTAGCCAAGTCAAATCAGATGTATTTCCATTAGTATCACAGTCTCCACAAGAACGAGCAGAAAAACTAGAAGCGATCGCCAATAGTTCCATTTCACCAGACCGAGAACGGGCCCGTTATCTGTTAGCCAGTGATTTAATTAATATTAGGGAAGCAGAAAAGGCCTTAAGTCTTCTAGAAGGACTAGAAAAAACTTACCCCAGTCTGGGCGCGTATATTTTACTCAAACAAGCCCAAGCACAGGACATACTCGGTGAGAGTCGTCAAGCCTCCAATCTACGACAAAGAGTGCTGCGAGATTATCCCCAAGCAGCCGCAACAGCCAGAGCGCTGTATATGATCGCCCTACCAGAACATCATGATCGGGCGATCGCAGAGTTTCCCTCACATCCCCTCACCTGGGAAATTATTTATAAACGCTTAAGAGAAAATCCCCAACAGCCAAATTTACGGTTAATTTTGGCACAACACGCCTTTCACCAACCGGGAATAGTAGGTGTGTTAGATGAGCTAGTAAAACAACCAGATATAAAACCCGATAGCGATAACGTAGCAGTTGGTTCCATAGATTGGGAGATTGTCGGTACAGCTTACTGGGAAAATAATCAATTTGAACGAGCTGGTGATGCCTATGTTAAAGCACCCCAGACAGCCCGCAACCTTTACCGCGCTGCGCGAGGTTTACAGATAGGAGGTAAACAACCCGAAAAGGCATTGGCGATTTATAATCAACTAGTAGAAAAATTTCCCGATGCTAGGGAAACCGGACTAGCCCTATTGCGTTTAGCTGAATTGGCTAAAAACCGTAAAGATGCTTTGCCCTATCTTGACCGAATAATTGCTAATTTTCCTCAACAAGCTAGTATAGCAGTAGTAGAAAAAGCCAAAATTTACCAGGGACTAAATGATCAAAAGTCGGCTCAACAGGCGTGGGAATTGCTATTAAGTGAATACGGTAGTTCTAATCAAGCCGCAGAGTATCGCTGGAACAAAGCCAAAGAGAAAGCCAAAGCCAAAGATTACTTAGGGGCTTGGCAATGGGCACAACCAATTGTGACTGAGAACCCTAATAGTATTTTAGCTCCCAGAGCAGGCTTTTGGGTGGGCAAATGGGCTACCAGACTAGGGCAACAAAAGGAAGCTAAAGCAGCTTATGAGTATGTGTTGAGTCAATTTCCTCACTCTTACTATGCCTGGCGTTCAGCTGTAACCCTGGGGCTGAATGTGGGTAATTTTGACAACATCAGGGAATTGCAGCCGGAAGTAGTTCTACAGCAACGACCTGTACCCCCCGCCGGTTCAGAAACTTTCAAAGAACTGTATTTACTGGGTGAAGATCGTGATGCTTGGTTCCAATGGGAAACAGAATTTACCAATAAACTACAGCCCACGGTAGCAGAACAGTTTACTGAGGGATTAATGCGCCTGGTGAGAGGGCAAAATCTGGCAGGAATTAACTTGATTTCTCGACTCGAAGACAGGGAAACACCAGAGGAACAAGCGGAGTATCAGGCTTTGAGCCAGCAGGTAAGTTATTGGCAAGCCCGTTATCCTTTTCTCTATCGCCAGGAAATTAAAAAATGGTCGGCTCAACGAGAGTTAAATCCCCTCCTGGTAATTGGTTTGATGCGTCAGGAATCAATGTTTGAGCCAAAAATTAGATCTGTGGTCGGTGCTACTGGTTTAATGCAGATCATGCCGACTACAGGTGAATGGATTGCTCCCCAAATTCAGTTGGATAGTAAAACAATTGACTTAGAAGACCCCAACGAAAATATTAATCTGGGAACATGGTATTTAGACTATACCCATCGGCGGTATAATAATAACTCCATGTTAGCGATCGCAAGTTATAATGCTGGCCCTGGCAACGTCGCCAAATGGCTACAAACCATTGGGAAAGATGATCCAGATGAGTTTGTGGAAGATATTCCTTTTAATGAAACTAGAAATTACGTGCGGCAAGTCTTTGGTAACTATTGGAACTATCTGAGACTTTATAACCCCGAAATTTCCGCCAAGGTAGCAAGATATTCACAGATACACCGCTCGGTTAAACTTACCCAAAACTACCCAAGTCTAGACTTAACTGTAAACCGGTAGTTTTAGCGTTAACTTCTTGTTTCATCGCGGTCTGAGCAGGTTCAAAAAACTTAACGGCCGAAATGGACTTTAGCATACTAATAAAACTCCTGAAACCCTTATATAGCAAGCGACCGAGGTTCAATACATGATAATTACTATTTCAGCTTTTTTGATTGAACTTCGGTAATAGTTAACTGGTGCATCACAACAGTATTTAGGCGAAACGCTATTCCATATATCCCTCCCTTTGTAACAGGATGGGTTGGGTGTGGAGTCAAACCTCATCATAAATATTTAGTGCAATACCAGTGTAAAATTTTTATGTCCTTAAAAATCTATCTTTAGATAGATGACAAAATTACCTAAATAGTATTACCGAGAGTGAATAAATAAATGACACATTTATTTTGTTGTGTCCATTTGAGCGTGGTATTATAAATTTCATATATTTAAACTTTTGCTGTCTTTTCTTATAAGTACGCATACCGTTAAATATTCAACTAACCACCAAAGGTAAAACCCATGGAATTAATAGGACTAACTAGGGCTGTAGCCTTAACAACGCTGACATTCACCCTCAGTGCTACCCCCACTTGGAGTCAAACTAAAACTAATCAAAACAGCTTTACTTGTCTCTCAAGTTCCTACCCCAGTTGTGTGGAACAAATTCCCAGCCCCTTGGGGTTAACACCTGAACCAGGAAAATACCAGAAAATTAATGCTGGTGAATCTGACTTTTTACCCCCAACTGTGCAGATATCCCATAGCGACAGAGGGGCGTTAACTATCAAAAATTCCCAAGTAGTTAGTCAAAGACCCCCAATACTTTACAGTCAAGGTCGGTCTAATCGCGATTTAGCTGTAACTTACCTCAGTCGCGGTATTTTTTATTATCAACAGGGAAATTTGCCGTTAGCTCTGTTTAATTTCAACCGAGCTATTAAACTTAATCCTAATTTTGCTGAGGCTTACGTCGGACGCGGTAGTGTTTATGCTTTACAGCAGAAATGGGATTTAGCACTGGCTGATTATAACCGAGCTATTAAACTTAATCCTAATTTTGCTGAGGCTTACGTCGTTCGCGGTACTATTTACCAGTACCAGGAAAAATGGGATTTAGCACTGGCTGATTATAACCGAGCTATTAAACTTAATTCTAATTCTGCTCTAGCTTACAACGGTCGCGGTAATGTTTACCGTAACCAGCAGAGATGGGATTTAGCAGTGGCTGATTACACCCAAGCTATTAAACTTAATCCTAATTTAGCTGAAGCTTACATCGATCGCGGTATTGTTTACTCTAACCAGCAGAGATGGGATTTAGCAGTGGCTGATTACACCCAAGCTATTAAACTTAATCCTAATTTAGCTCTAGCTTACTACAATCGCGGTCTTATTTACTATGACCATGAGAAATGGGATTTAGCAGTGGCTGATTACACCCAAGCTATTAAACTTAATCCTAATTTAGCTCTAGCTTACTACAATCGCGGTAATGTTTACCTTAACCAGCAGAAATGGGATTTAGCACTGGCTGATTATAACCAAGCTATTAAACTTAATCCTAATTATGCTGAAGCTTACATCAATCGCGGTAATGTTTACGCTAACCAGCAGAAATGGGATTTAGTAGTGGCTGATTACACCGAAGCTATTAAACTTAATCCTAATTTAGCTCTAGCTTACT
>NZ_JANQDG010000069.1:0-33469 GCF_029891665.1 Anabaenopsis sp. FSS-46
TAACATCACCGACTGGGGACTAGAACAAATTCACACCCATTACCAAGACACAACAATTACTAAAATAGATATCTTCCACTACACCTATGGGGTGCTACATAACCCAGAGTACCGCCAAAAATACGAACTCAATTTAAAACGAGACTTCCCCCGGTTACCTTTATATGATAACTTTCCCCAGTGGGTGGACTGGGGTAAACAACTGATGGATTTACATATCAACTATGAAACCGTCACACCCTACAAACTCAGTCGGGTTGATATTCCTTTAAAGGATAACCAAACCACACCCAAGCCAAAGTTAAAAGCTGATAAAACCAAAGGGATTATCATCTTAGATGATGTGACCACATTACAAGGTATACCCAGTATAGCATGGGAATATATGCTGGGCAATCGTTGCGCCTTAGAATGGATTTTAGATCAATACAAAGAGAAGAAACCCAAAGACCCGACTATTGAGGAAAAGTTTAATACTTACCGGTTTGCAGACTACAAAGAACAGGTGATAGATTTGTTGATGCGGGTGTGTAGGGTGAGTGTGGAAACCATGAATATTGTTAATCAGATGTCGGGTGGTTAAGATCCCCGACTTTTCACATGATCACAGATAATCTAGGATAATTTAGCTAGAAGTCGGGGATCTGTGTGTGGGGATGGTATGGCGATGTTAAAGGCGATCGCTAGTGGGGTCTCTTTGGAGGATGCGTAAGATCCTCAATATCAGCAGTAACTAAAACAGGTTGTTGATAGAGAGGTACTGTAAATGTGACCGTTGAACCTAGTCCTTCCCCCAGACTGTAAAAATGTACCTCGCCACCCATGGCTTCTATGAGTTTCTGGGATATGACTAGTCCCAAACCTGTACCCCCGTACTGGCGAGTACGTGAACCATCTACCTGGGAGAATAATTGAAAGAGTTTATCTTGTTTATCCAGGGAAACGCCGATACCTGTATCAGCTACTTTTACCCTGACCATTCCGGGAAATTCCTGATTTTGAAATTTCGCCTTTTTCAAGACTAAATCAGCACTGACGTTAATACTCCCTTCTTGGGTGAATTTGATAGCATTATTCACCAAGTTGAGCATGACCTGTAGTAACCTTTGGTAATTACCATGGACAATAATCTCATCAGAGGTAGGGAGCATCTGCATTTGGAAACTCAAGTTTCTTGACTCTGCTTGGGGGCGCACAAAATTTTCTACATCTTGAAATAGATCATTGAGTTTGACCGCGGAGCAAGCAAGCTCCATTTTGCCGGCTTCAATTTTGGCTATATCTAAGATATCATTGATAATATGGAGTAGATGTATTGATAAATAATGAGCCTCACAAATAAACTGATGTTGTTCTTGAGGATCATCTGCCATGCCTTCCAAAATCAGCTTTAAAAAGCCAATCATACCGTTGAGGGGGGTACGGATTTCATGGGAAACGTTAGCGAGAAATTCGCTTTTGAGGCGGGAGGCTGCTTCGGCTTTTTGACGGGCTGCTTCTAGTTCTTTATATAGGGTAGCATGGGCGATCGCAGTTCCCAACTGATCAGCAAACTCTTTGGCTAATTCTAGTTCTGCATCTGTCAAGGGGTGAAATTCATCTTTAATAGTGATGGCAATTAGTCCATTAGCTTGGTCTTGATAGCAAGTAGCCACCACTAAGATTTTGTCCGGGGGAGACAGATTATACCGGGACATCTCCATGACAACAGGTTCTAGGGTGGCCAAGGCCTTGGCAAAAGCTGGCTCAGAAGTTACATCTATTTCCCGTCCGAGCATCGAAGCTCGCTCTGGGTGGTGATACTCGGCTATGACCTGGACTCTAGAACTAGAGGGGTGGTAAGGACAGATAATGCAACGCTCTAGCCCTAGGGTTTTGCCTAAACTGTCAACTGTTTGTTGCCAAATCACATTTAAATCCAATGTCCGCCGGATATTTCTGGTAATTTTATTTACCAGCTTATGGTATGGTTGTGTGCGGACTTGATGACCCAGTACATTTACAGCTAAATCTTCAGCGGGGGATTTCCTCCCAGCCACTTGTAAGAATCTTCCCATGACTAAAACTGTGGTAGCAGCAGTTCCCAAGGGTGGGATCATAGGGGAAATTACCAACTCGAACTCGAGTAATTTTTGACAGCAGCTAAACCAGCATTGGAACTTTTCCGGCACCAAAGTATTTAAAATCCGGTGTAAGCGTTCCAAATAAGCGCCATTATCTACTGGGACAAAAACCTTGTCCTCATGACTTTGATTAACTATTTGCTTAGGGTTTAAGCCCAACAGTTCGCTATGCTGACAGTAAAATGTTACGTAGCGTCCTGTCCCATCTTGAGTGTATGCCAACTCTGAACTTAGAGTTGGCATACAGCCATCAGTGTGATTAGGGGAACCTTCCAGATTCTGGGGAAATAAATCCGGCAATTGGGAGTTAGCAGTAAAAGTCATTAATCGAGTTGGATAGACAAATGGCACCTCAAAGCAGTTTTGCCCAAGCCCCTGGTGAAACAATTGGGGGTAAATTATTACAGCTTTGGCATCCTTACATTGGGTATTTTGGCCTTTTTTGCACCAATAGTGACAAACTTTACGTTTTCTTCATGTTTTATTTACACCTTGTTTATTTTCAGTCATTCCACTCACCCCGGGGGGGGACGGGTACGCGCCGATGGTTGCGTGTGAGTTCATCATCCCTGTGAGCCTCACCCCGCAACCATTGACGAATGGCTACCTCAATGACTTTACTGGGGTCATTGGTTAAGTGCTGAATTTGTTCTACTAACTCCGAGTCCAAGTGGACGGCGACTTCTACCTTCTTGGTGCGTTGATGCTCACCTTCGGTAGGTTTCTCTTTCATATTCATAGGTTTATATACTCAGAGATTTTTACCTCTCAAGCTTTGTCGAGGGCTGATGATCTACCATTGGAGCAATTTGCATTTATAGTGAGATAGTTACCGAAAATAACGCCAGATTAACAGCATTTGCTTTGGAATGGTAAATGTGATCAACTCCCTAAACAACAACTCCAGAATTTGTGCTGTGTAAATCAGTAGTTATAGGCAGTTAGCTAGTGTAACCCCCCAAGATTTCTAGATGATTTACTGAATATACATTTATTGTAGGGTACTGGTTCGTCAATCCCATCAGGTTAAATAGACTTTAATAGACTTTAATATATATTCTTCACTCTCCGGCAACAGCGTCTTGGCTAAGAAAGGATTAAAATATATGAAGTAAATTTCTTGTTTAACCTTGATTGCTGCTTCAGCAAAGATAGTATATGACTGACGTTCCCGCAGATCGCATTCGCAATTTTTGTATTATTGCTCACATTGACCACGGGAAATCTACCCTCGCCGATCGCTTGTTACAAGCTACTGGGACTGTGGATGAGCGCCAAATGAAGGAACAGTTCCTGGACAACATGGATCTTGAACGGGAGCGCGGCATTACGATTAAGCTGCAAGCTGCCCGGATGAACTACAAGGCTAAGGATGGTCAGGAATATGTGCTGAATTTAATTGATACTCCTGGCCATGTGGATTTCTCTTATGAGGTGTCCCGGAGCCTTGTGGCCTGTGAAGGGGCGCTGTTAGTGGTGGATGCGTCTCAAGGTGTGGAGGCGCAAACTTTGGCTAATCTCTATCTGGCTCTAGAACATGACTTAGAAATTATTCCGGTTTTAAACAAAATTGATTTACCAGGAGCAGAACCGGAGCGGGTAATTGGCGAAATTGAAGAAATTATCGGTTTAGATTGTAGTGGTGCGATTCTGGCTTCGGCGAAAGAAGGAATCGGCATTAATGAAATTTTGGCAGCGGTAGTAGAGCGCATACCACCGGCAAAAGACACTACAGACGCACCCTTACGAGCATTGATTTTTGATAGTTATTACGATAGCTACCGGGGGGTAATTGTTTATTTCCGGGTGATGGATGGGAGCATTAAAAAAGGCGATCGCATTTACTTGATGGCATCAGGTAAAGAATATGTCGTTGACGAGTTAGGTGTACTGTCTCCCAATGAAAAGCAAGTGGAAGAACTCCACGCCGGGGAAGTAGGCTATTTTGCCGCCGCCATTAAAGCTGTAGCTGATGCGCGAGTGGGGGACACAGTTACCCTATCTAAAGCTAAAGCCCCAGCCGCATTACCAGGTTACACAGAAGCCAAACCCATGGTATTTTGTGGGATGTTCCCTATTGATGCTGACCAGTTTGAAGACCTGCGGGAGGCTTTAGAAAAGCTGGGACTCAATGATGCAGCTCTGCAATATGAACCGGAAACTTCTAGCGCCATGGGTTTTGGCTTCCGTTGTGGGTTTTTGGGGTTACTGCACATGGAAATTGTCCAGGAACGTTTAGAACGGGAGTATAACCTGGATTTAATTATTACAGCCCCTTCAGTTGTTTACCGTGTAGTCACTAACAAAGGTGAAGAACTGTATATAGATAATCCCAGCCATTTACCGGCTCCCAACGACCGGGAAAAAATAGAGGAGCCATACGTTCAAGTAGAAATGATTACGCCAGAAGGCTACGTCGGCACCTTGATGGAACTGTCCCAAAATCGCCGTGGTATTTTCAAGGATATGAAATATCTGGCCCAAGGACGTACTACCCTGACATACGAGTTACCTTTGGCGGAGGTGGTCACTGACTTTTTTGATCAAATGAAGTCGCGATCGCGGGGTTATGCCAGTATGGAATATCATCTGATCGGCTACCGGGAAAATCCCTTAGTGAAGCTGGATATTATGATTAACGGCGACCCGGTTGATTCCCTAGCGATGATTGTACACCGAGATAAAGCCTATGGTGTGGGGCGGTCAATGGCGGAAAAACTCAAAGAACTGATTCCCCGCCATCAATTTAAAGTGCCAATTCAAGCTGCGATCGGTAGTAAAGTCATAGCCAGTGAACACATCCCCGCTTTACGCAAAGATGTGTTAGCTAAGTGCTATGGTGGCGACATTAGCCGCAAGAAGAAACTTTTACAGAAGCAAGCAAAGGGTAAAAAACGGATGAAATCTGTGGGAACTGTGGATGTACCCCAAGAGGCTTTTATGGCTGTGTTGCGTTTAGACCAGGGCTAAAGAAAACTCTGGGATATGCTCCACAATTAAAACCTGTGTAGAGACGTTCTGTGAGAACGTCTCTATTTTTTTTAGTATTTATACGTACTATTTAGCTTTTAATGTTGCTTTTGATAACGTCCAATCAATTGGGCTGTTGCCAAAATATGATTTGCCATCGCTGCTTCTAATTCTGCTTTGGTGATGCCAAAATCTAGCCCTAAAGGCGCATCTAGGGCGTAAAGTTTAAAAAAATAACGATGGGTACCACTGGGTGGACAAGGGGGAGTATAGCCCAATTGTCCAGTATCATTTTTACCCTGGATCCCACCCCCTGCTAGCAAGGGTTCTGTGGGTATCCCCTCCGGTAAGTTCCGGGTCTGGGGGGGTAAGTTAAAGAGAACCCAATGTACAAATGTGCGATTGGGAGCGTCGGGGTCATCCACAATTAAGGCAAAGCTACGGGTTTGAATGCTGACATCTTCCCATTTAAGTGAAGGAGAAATACCTTGACCTTCACAAGAAAATTTCATGGGAATCATACCATCTGCACAAAAGCTGTCACTTAGCAGTTTCATTTACACTCAAAGTCAAGAAATGTGGAAATTAAAAGTATCCTAAACATCAGAAAGTCTTTTCTCCTCTTCCTCTGGTTGTGTTATCTTGATTTATCGGCTCTATCCAAAAAATTAGTAAATATACTCACTACAATTACTATGTTGGTCTTTGTAGATAAATTAGGCTATTGGAGAGTTTCATAAATGAAGATACTGGCGCTAAGTTGGGAATTTCCACCGAGGTTAGTGGGGGGAATTTCCCGCCATGTGGCGGAGTTATATCCAGAACTGGTAAAGTTAGGACATGAAATTTACCTGATTACCGCAGAGTTTGCTCAAGCATCGATGTATGAGCTGGTTGAAGGTATACAGGTGCATCGGGTACCAGTTGCACAAAGTCGCGATTTTTTCCACTGGGTAGGTAATCTTAACCAAAGTATGGGAGATCACGCTGGAAAACTAATTCTGGAGGAAGGACCTTTTGATTTAATTCACGCTCATGATTGGTTGGTAGGAGATGCGGCGATCGCTTTAAAGCATAACTTTAAAATCCCCCTGATTGCTACCATCCACGCCACTGAATACGGGCGACATAACGGTATTCACACACCTATTCAAGGTTATATTCATCACAAAGAATATTTACTAGCCTATAACGCTTGGCGAATTATTGTCTGTACAGACTATATGCGGCGAGAGGTACAACAAGCCTTATATAGTCCTGCAGACAAAATAGATATCATTTATAACGGTATTCGACCAGAAAAGAAACAACACGACGAAAGCTTTCATCCCCAGGAGTTTCGCCGCCAATTTGCCGCCGACCATGAAAAAATTGTTTATTATGTGGGTCGCATGACATACGAGAAGGGTGTGTCTGTATTACTTAATGCTGCGCCCAAGGTGTTGTGGTCAATGGGTGGTAACGTTAAATTCGTAATTATTGGTGGGGGAAATACCGACCATCTCCAGCATCAAGCCTGGGAGTTGGGAATTTGGGACAAGTGTTATTTTACCGGCTTTCTCTCTGATAAATACTTGGATAAATTTCAAACCATTGCTGATTGTGCTGTTTTCCCTAGTCTTTATGAACCCTTTGGTATTGTGGCCTTAGAAAGTTTTGCTTCCCGCGTACCAGTAGTAGTATCAGACACTGGCGGTTTTCCAGAAGTAGTCAAAAATACGCAAACAGGGATTGTCACCCAAGTAAATAATCCCGACTCTTTGGCTTGGGGAATTTTAGAGGTTCTCCAACATCCTGGTTATCGCCAATGGTTGATTGATAATGCTTACAGGGACTTAGCCCAGCGGTTTAACTGGACAAAATTAGCCCAGCAAACACAAACAGTTTATCAGCGCGTCATCCAAGAGCGATCGCAAGTTGTCTGGCTTTAAAACCAACTATCTACACAGTGATTATGCGAGAATAACGCCGAGAAATAAAGATTACCCCTGGTTATACCGCGTAAAAAAACATTACAACCCATATACGCTGGAAATTTCCCCCTTTTTGGTGCGAGAGTTAGCAATAATTGTGGTTTGCACCAGCAGCTTAGTATGACCAAGGTATTCCCAAGCATAGCAAAGTGGTTCAGGACTATCAGAACCATGTTGAGGAAGATGGGAACCGCCCTCATAGCATTCCTAAACCCCGACATCCCACCAGAAAAAACTTTAGATTTACGTCCCCCCTCAGTCACACCCTTAGCAGGGCCTGTGCATATTTTAGGTGGAGGCGGTCCAGATGTAGAAGAAGCCATTCAGTGGATGATTCATCAAGTCCGGGGATCAACTAGCTACTCCACCAAAGTTAATGTTGTCGTACTTCGCACTTCCGGTAGTGATGATTACAATCGCTTAATTTATAATATGCAGGGAGTCAAATATGTAGAGACTCTGGTAATTAGTAACCGACAGGATGCGAATAAATCCGAAATTATCGAAAAAGTCAGAAATGCGGACGTAATTTTCTTTGCAGGTGGCGACCAATGTGAGTATATCCGTAACTGGAAAAATACCAAATTAGAAGCTACCATTAAATCAGTTTATGCCAAAGGCGGCGGCATTGGCGGCACCAGCGCCGGGGCGATGATTCAAAGTGATTATGTCTATGATGCTTGCGCTTCCTCCCAAGAAGGTATTGAAACCAGAGAAGCTCTCGAAGACCCCTACCGAGACATCACCTTTACTTACAACTTTTTCCCGTGGAGTCATTTAACGCGGACCATCGTTGATACCCATTTTGACAGACGCAAAAGAATGGGGCGCATTATGGCTTTTATCGCCCGTCAAATCCAAGATGGCGTATCGAAGAGCGTTTTAGGGATAGCCATTAGCGAAGAAACATCTGTGACTGTCGATAAATTTGGTATGGCTAAAGTCATGGGTAGAGGCGCTGCATATTTCGTTTTAGGAGACCATCCCCCAGAAATATGCAAACCCCGCACACCTCTAACATATTACGACTATAAAATCTGGCGGGTTCCCCGTGGTGATACTTTCAACTTAAGGAATTTACCCACCAGAGGTTACTATCTCAGGAGTGTAAAACGGGGTCGGTTTGATTCTGACCCTTATTAATTGGGAACTTCACCCCAACCCTCTCTTGACTAAGGAGAGGGGGAAATATCTTTTTCTTGACTGACCCAACTGACCTATGGGCAGGCTAAAATTAATATGGGTTGGGTATCAGTATCCCCCTAGGGTCTATAATCATTAATTTTTTGTCTCAAATAGCGAAAGTTGACCCTGTTTTTTGAGTCTCCAACTGTCTTCCCCTATACGTTCGGCGATATCTTCCAATACACTTAAAATAGTTTGATTTTCCGGTGTATTTCCGTTTTTCAACAATGGTAACAGATGCAGAACTATTGTATCAAAACCTGGATGATTATTTTCTCGTTCCATTCTTCTTAGATAACTAATTAAATAGTATTTAATTATCAGTTTTACATCAATATGTGACTGGAATTTTGTATCTTTCTTCAAAGTAAATAGTTCAGTTTTTTCGTCATAGTCAAAATTACCTATTAAAATCGGCGTTAAATCTGAATACTCTTTTTTTAACAAGTCTAAGAAACCTAACTCTAAACCTTTAATAATTAGTTCATCGTTAATTTGCTCCAATGAAGCACCGTCATTTTTAGCAATAATTCCTTCAATAGTTTCAATGACAATTTCTGCAATATCCATTCCTAAATTAGCTTTCATGATAGTTCTAGGACTACGAACTTTGCGGAAATTAATTATTAATTGTCCTGACAAAACTGTAAAAGGATTTTGTCTTTTCTTAAAACTTGTCTGTCCATTTTTTTGCGGTACTGCTCCAATATATTCAAACCCGCACTTTTCCGCAGTATCAATAATTAAATGCCAAAATTCAGGATCTTTATGGGCGAATACAAATGATAACCAACGGTCAAATTTTAACACTCTATACATTTCTTTAATGCTAGCGGCTATCAGGTTATTATATTCATCTTTAGTTTTTTTATGTTCTCCTCCTTCAATTGCTTCTTGTTCATAGTCTTTTTCTGTGACTTTTAAATCTAGCCACCCATTCCACATTACCGATAAGTCTAAATAGGGTATTTTTTTACCATAGGGAGGGTCAGTGTATATATAATCTACACTTTCTTTAGGAATAAAACTTAAATCTGTAGCTGAATGTTTAATAATTTGTGCATGAGAAATGGTTTGTTCATTAATGTAATATTCCATCTCTTTTTTAGCTGATACTATTTTTTGAAATCGCAGTTCAAAATATTTGATAATATCAAGGTCTAAGGGTTTAGGTGCAATTCTATAGCGATAATAAACAAACAGAGAACAATTACCACCGGGACGAACAAGACGATTTGAAGTATGATATGTGAGATTTAGTCTAGTTATGAGTCCAGAAAACATTAACATCAATGAATCTTTAATGTTTTTGTCTTTCTCTTTTTGAATAATTGACTTTAATAAACCTAGTTGTGCTAAGTGTTTATCACTAAATAACTGTTCTACTGTTTCGACATCTGAACCTTTAGGTAATTTTAAACCTTGAGGATAGGGGTATTTTGTTAATGCTTTCTTTATTTCAGTTTCTGTAGTGGGTTCTTTTTTTTGATATTCTTTTTTAATTCTTTCAAAAGCTGCTGAAAGTTCATTAAAATCTACAGGAGCTATTAAGGAATTAACTATAAAGACCGCCATAGGATTAATATCTATGCTAATGGCTTTTCTGTTATTCATTAAAGCTTCAATTGCTGTTACACCACTACCCCCAAAAGGATCAAGAATTAAATCTCCAGGTTGACTAAAGTTTTTTATATATTCAGCTACTACATTCCAAGCTTGTTTAGTAAAATATCCATGAACGCCAAAATGTCTTCTTGCAGCTCGTTTGGTTACGGGAATTTCTGCTAATAAAGGACGGGTATTATAATTAAAATTACCTTGAGGCTTAACTGTAGCTGTAGTATTTTCATAACTAAAGTTTTTGCCAGATTGAAAGCTATTAGGTGCAAGATATTGATTTAACTTTTCCCAATAAAATTCAATTTCATCAAGGGCAAAAAATAGAATAGGTATGTCAGTTTCGGTAGTTTTAAATAGAGAAAATTCTACGCCATTACAAAGAGCAAAATAATTAGTCCTAATTTCCGGGTGGATAGCATAACTATAAACTTGCTCTATATGCTCACCTGATTTGATATTTTGATTGGGTGATTTTGCATCAAGCACCCAAGCAAATTTATTTTCTAACTTCAAAACATAATCAGGAATAAGATTTACCGGGCGTTTTTTACTACCAATTTTTAAAAAAGGATGTTGTAATGTTTTACTACGAACTATATTTATTTGCCTATAACCAAGTGCTTTTAAAATCGGCAAAATAATTACTTCCCTAACACTATCTTCTTTAAAATCTGGGTTGGATTTGAGACTGTGAAAGTTCAATTCCCCAAAAATATTCTGCATTTTGATGTTTCCTCCTCTATCAGGGTAGATGAAATTTTGGATTGCTATACTTCTAAAATTTAAATAGAAGTTCTGCTGGATTTTAGCAGCATTCAAGTTCTAATTTGAACTCCCCTCCTGGCTCACACCGGAGGGGGTGGGGTACAATGACCCCAAGCAATTAAGCGAACTTGAGAGAGCGTAAACTTTCCACAGTAGAAATAACCTGCTGTGCGACTATATCCATCTGTTCAGCAGTGTTAAATCGTCCCATCCCAAACCGCAGGGAAGCATAAGCTAATTTTTCCGAGTGTCCCAAAGCTGTGAGTACATGGGAAGGCGCTGTACTGGTGGAGGAACAAGCAGAACCAGAAGAAACCGCCATCACCGGTTGTAACCCTAACAATAACGCCGCACCATCTACCCCCTCAATACTAATATTCAAATTTCCCCCTAGTCGCTGGGTGGGATGTCCGTTGAGGTGAATCCCCGATAACTGTGAGAGCTGTTCCCATAACCTTTGTCGGAGTTCCCCTAGGCGTTGATTTTCTGTTGCTTGGGAGGCGATCGCTATTTCCACAGCTTGACTAAAACCGACAATTTGCGGTGTATATAAAGTTCCCGAACGCATCCCCCGCTCATGTCCACCGCCATGTAGTTGGGGTGCGAGTTTAACTCTAGGGTTACGTCTGCGGACATATAAAGCCCCAATCCCCTTTGGTCCATATACTTTATGTGCTGTCAGGGACATCAAATCAACTTTCATCCCCTGGACATCCAAGGGAATTTTACCAATAGCTTGGGCTGCATCCGTATGAAAAATGATATTTCTTGCCCTACAAATTTCGCCAATTTCTGCCAAGGGTTGTAATACGCCTATTTCGTTATTAGCTGCCATGACTGATACTAAAATTGTATCAGGACGCAAAGCCTTTTCTAACTCACTTAAATCAATTAAACCATCTGGCTGCACAGGGAGAATGGTAATATCAAATCCCAAAGATTTTAAATAATTACAAGGGTCAAGCACCGCACTATGTTCTGTCGCTACGGTGACAATATGCTGACCCTGTTGAAAGTAAGCCTCAGCTACACCTTTAATGGCTAAATTATTGGCTTCTGTAGCACCACTGGTAAATAGGATTTCTTCGGGTGTAGCATTAATAGCTGTGGCTAAAATTTCCCGTGCTTGTTTGACAGCTGCTTGCGCTTCCCAACCGTAAACATGACTAATACTAGATGGATTGCCAAAGTGTTCTGTAAAATAGGGCATCATGGCTGCTAATACCCGTTCATCTACAGGTGTAGTAGCGTGACAATCAAGATATATAGGACGGATAGACATAAACTAACTGGAAATTTGACTGAGTTGTTTTTAATAGTGATAATTTTGTCATCTCCTCCTTGGTTAATCCCAAGATCCCCGACTTCTGGTGTAGATGGTCGCTGAGTTGGGAGTTGATCAAAGAAGTCGGGGATCTCAAAGCGCTAATTCCCGTAACTTAGTTAATACTGCTTGTCCATGACCTTTAGTTTTAACATTGGGCCAAGTGTAAGCAATTATCCCATCTGGTGAGATGAGAAATGTTGACCGGGCTACACCCATATATTCTTTACCCATGAATTTCTTTAACCGCCAAGCGCCATAGGCTTCTATGGCCTGGTGTTCAGGGTCACTTAACAAGGTAATAGCTAAATTATGTTTGTCAATAAACTTACAATGAGCTTTTGTGGAATCTGGACTTACACCTAATATTTTACCTCCCAGTTGGCTGAACTCGGCAGACAAGTCGGTAAAGTCCTTGGCTTCGGTGGTACAGCCAGGGGTATCATCTTTGGGGTAAAAATATAATATAACCCACTGACCGGGAAAATCACCCAGGCTAACGGTATGATTATCTTGGTCAGGGATGGAGAAATTAGGCGCGAGTTGTCCGGTTTGGGGAATGTCACTCATTATGTATTGTAGATAGCCATCTGATCAAAATTTTACCTGTATGAGGGGAGGTGAAAAATAGCCACAGGGAATTTTTTCATCTTCTGTGACAATATCTTAGTAAGTGGCTTTGGCGAAAAGAGCGCCTGAGCGTCAGATTTTCCACCCAACTTAAACACCACCATCATCAACAATGCCATCTGAATTTAACTTTTTCCAACAGTGGTATCCCCTCTCACCAGTAGAAGATATTGACCCTCAACGACCAACACCAGTCACTCTGTTAGGAATTCGTTTAGTTATCTGGAAGCCTAAGTCATCTGAGACTTACCGGGTATTTTTAGACCAATGTCCCCACCGCCTCGCTCCTTTGAGTGAAGGACGTGTTGAGGAGAAAACTGGTAATTTAATGTGTAGTTATCATGGTTGGGAATTTGATTCTCAAGGGGTGTGTACTCACATTCCCCAAGCGGAAAACCCAGAAATTGTGACTAAAAATCAAAATAATTACTGTGTAATTTCACTACCAGTCCGCCAGGCTAATGATTTACTTTGGGTTTGGCCTGATGGGAACTCAGCAGCACAAGCAGCCAATACGCCCTTACCCCTGTCACCTCAAATAGATGCTAATAAAGGGTTTGTGTGGTCGTCTTATGTGCGGGATTTAGAATATGATTGGCAAACTTTAGTGGAAAATGTCGCAGATCCTAGTCATGTCCCTTTTACTCATCATGGGGTACAGGGTAAAAGAGAAAATGCCGTACCCATATCTATGGAGGTTGTACAATCCACTTCAAAGTTAATTGAAACAGTGATTAATAGAGGTATGAAAACTACAATCACCTTTGTACCTCCTTGTCGTTTGGAGTATGCCATTACTTTAGGGGACTCTGGGGAGAAAAAACTAGGACTTGTCACCTACTGCATTCCTGTATCTCCGGGTAAGTCCAGAATTGTCGCCCAATTTACCCGCAACTTTGCCAAAACACTCCACCAGATTATACCGCAGTGGTGGACTCATGTCAACACCCGTAATCTGGTACTGGATGGAGATATGATTATTTTACACCAGCAAGAAAAGTTTCTGCAAGACAAACAAGCATCTGCAAGCTGGAAGAGTATCTATAAACTAGCTACAGGTGCAGACCGTTTGGTAATTGAGTTTCGTAATTGGTTTGATCAGTATTGTGGCGGTCAGCTACCTTGGGAAGAAGTAGGAATTAGGATCGCACCTACCCCCATTAATGATCAGCGTGCTGTATTACTTGATCGCTATTCACAACACACTCGCCATTGTAGAAGTTGCCGTAACGCTCTCAAGGTTATACAACGCTTACAAGTGGGATTATTAGTATATAGTATAACTACTATTGCTGGAGTTGCTTTACTTCCTGATGCCCTAACAATTAAGTTGGGTTTGCCCTTGGTAATCACAGCAGCTTTAACTATGGGAGCTTACTCCTGGTTGAAATTCCAGTTAGTACCTCAGTTCTACTTTGTAGACTATATCCATCCCCAAAAGCAATAGTTGACCGTAATTATATATAAACCTAACATATGCGACGTGATTTTAGTAACCGCGATGAGTTAATAGCCTACCTGGGGGAACAATTCCCCCATGCAGCCCAAAGGGATGGTCATGTGAGTGAAACCGTGGGAGGGCGTAAAGCTGCACAGAAATTACTAAAACAAGTAAACCCGGTAACCTACGCGAAAACACGTAATTTTTTAAATGGGGCTGTCACCAGACTTTCACCCTATATTCGTTATGGAGTGTTAAGCTTGGGCGAGGTGCGGGATTATGTGTTAGCAAAAGTACAAGACCCCAAAGATGCGACTAAGCTAATTAATGAATTGGCTTGGCGTGACTATTGGCAGAGATTGTATATGAAACTAGGCGATCGCATATGGGAAGACCAAGAAGAATATAAAACTGGGTACACCCCAACAGACTACGCGCCCAACTTACCAGCAGACATCACCCAAAGCCAAACAGGAATGGTGTGTATAGATAGCTTTAGCCAGGAATTACGCTCAACCGGCTACTTACACAACCATATGCGGATGTGGCTAGCCGCCTATATTGTCCATTGGCGGCGCATTCGTTGGCAAGCCGGAGCCGAATGGTTTTTACAACACTTGTTAGATGGTGACCCAGCTAGTAACAATATGTCATGGCAATGGGTAGCCAGCACCTTTAGCCATAAACCCTATTTTTTCAACCGTGAAAACTTAGAACGCTATACCAAAGGTGTTTATTGTCGCCAGTGTAACCTTCATGGTCATTGTGACTTGGAAGGTAGCTATGAACAATTAGAAAAGAGACTGTTTCCCCGGGCTAAATTTACCAAAAACCCCAATAGTCAAAGTTGGCAACAAGGCAAAAAAAGTAAAAAATGAGTCAAACAATAGTTTGGGTACATGGGGACTCACTGAGTCCACAAACCGGAGCATTACAACAATACCCCCATGCTCCAGCCATCTGGGTATGGGATGATGCCTTAATTGAAGAATGGCAAATCAGCCTTAAACGGATCACATTTATTTATGAATGCCTATTAGAGCTCCCAGTCACCATTCGCCGTGGTAACGTAGCCCAAGAAATTGTAGCATTTGCCCAAGAACATCATGCCGATGTAGTAGCCACAGCAGCCAGTCCCAGCCCCAGATTTAAGCATATTTGCCACCAAATAGAAACATCATTAACTTTAGAAGTCTGGGAAACAGAACCATTCTTAGAATACGATGGCTATATAGACCTGAAAAGATTCTCCCGGTATTGGAAAGTAGCAGAACAACAGCTTTTTGAGTGAACTTACCCTTTGCGCTCCTTTGCGCCGGACTTTGCGCCCCTTTGCGTTTAAATATTTGCCCCCTCAGAAAAAATGCCAAAAACACTTGCTGAAGCTCAAAATGTACTTTCCGACCTCATCACCCGCTACTCATACCGAGTAGACTATTTACTGATTCGCCTAGAGCAAGCAGAAGGAACCGACATTTTGTTGCGCGGAGACAAAATAGAAACCCTCAGCGAAAGCATTTCTATAGGCGGACATATTCGAGCTTGTTATAAAGGTGGCTGGGGCTTCAGTAGTTTTAATGAGTTAGGGACAATTAAAGAACGCATGGAAGAAGCGATCGCAGCGGCTCAGATGATAGGTGATGAACAAACTATACTAGCCCCCATTGAAGCAGTACAAGCAGTATACCAGCTACCCCTGACCGGGAGTGACCCCCGTCAAATTCCCATTGGGCAGAAAAAAGAACTGTGCGATCGCTATACTGATGTCTTAAAAAGCTTTGATCATCGCATTACCAACACTTCAGTCCGCTATGCTGACAGCGCGCAAAGAGTGATTATTGCTACCTCAGAAGGAACTCTGATCGAGCAATCTTGGGTAGATATGGAAATGCGGTTTGCCGCCACAGCCAGAAACGGCGCTATTCTGCAAACAGGCAGGGAAACTACGGGTTCTCGCCAGGCTTACGAAGATTTAACTGCTTTCGATGAACAAGTTAAAAGTGCCGCCCAAAGAGCTGTTGCTGCCTTAACTCTACCATCAGTAAAAGGCAATACCTACACAGTGGTGATTGACCCAGTGCTGACAGGTTTATTTGTTCACGAAGCCTTTGGACATCTTTCTGAAGCCGATATGGCTTACGAAAACCCAGACCTATTGGAAGTCATGAGCATGGGACGGCGGTTTGGGCCAGAAGAACTACAAATTTTTGATGGCGCCGCTCCCCTAGGGCATCGTGGTAGCTATTTGTATGATGATGAAGGTACACCTAGTACAACTACGCAACTGATTCAAGATGGTATTTTGGTAGGACGTTTACATTCTCGTGAAACCGCCGGGAAGTTAGAAGAAGCCCCCACCGGTAATGCTCGTTGTCTTAATTATCAGTTTAACCCCATTGTGCGGATGACTAACACCTGGATTGCCCGGGGAAAAACCCCAGTTGCAGATTTATTTACTGATCTCAAACAAGGTGTATATGCCCGTAACTGGCTAGGTGGTATGACCAACGGGGAAATGTTCACCTTTACTGCAGGAGAAGCGTGGATGATTAGAAACGGTAAACTAGCCGAACCCGTCAGGGATGTGACACTTTCGGGTAACGTTTTCCAAACCCTGGCGGATATTGAATCCGTGGGTGATGACTTTTATTGGGATGAGTCTGGTGGTTGCGGTAAAGGTGGACAGAATGGCTTACCTGTTGGTTGTGGTGGTCCGAGTCTGCGAATTCGTGATGTGGTAGTTGGAGGGGAAACCTGAAGCTCCACCTCCGCTAAACTCGCCACTGTTAATTTGATTCTTCTCAATTAGAGTTCGTTCTTTCCTCTCGCACTTGGCGCAACTGTTGTATTAATTTTTCACTAGATTCTAGAGTGGAAGACAGCGAACTATTATTAGGTTCGGGTGTAGTCTTGGCAGTAACAGCCTGTGCAGGTGCTGACTGCTCATTGGGGACTCGCAGTTCCGGTAATGGTTTGACGGTAGTTGCAGCAGTGTTACCGTTTTTTTGGAAACTGAGATTGAATGGATAAATGCTGACTTGTTGATCTCCTTGAGGAGACTTAGTAGCAAAATATTCTCTGGCCTTTGATTGCAACTCAGTAGAAACTAATCCCTTGGGGAATTTAATATCTAAAACCTGCCCTTCAGTACCCACCACTAAGAAACCCCACACTCTGCCTTCAAGCCGGGGCTGATTGACGGCAATGGTGTCGCGGATAACTGGTTTTTGTTGGGAATTGGGGTAGTCTTGCTGAATTTCCTCTCTGATATCCTGATGTGAGTTCAAGTGGGCGATCGCGCCTCGCGCAGTACCGGAGTCCATCGCTCCCCGGGGTGCATTTACTTTCTCCACAGGGGTCTCTGGTTTTGTGTTCCTAGATTCCGACTGCAAGGGAGTGCTTTGATGACTCGGTTGCTCAGGTTGTTGTCGGCTTTCCTGAAGACGAGCTATGAGGGCTTGATTTCGACGACTTTCACCGGCATTATTCTGTCTGCTTGCGGTGGTAGGGCGGGTATTTGGTAAATCCCCTGGTACTGGAGATGGAGTTAGTTTTGGCAATCCTTCTACAGGTATTGGTTTCACTGCCACTTGTATTTCGCTGTGATTAAAAGTTCGCGTAGAAGGGGTGAATTTTTGAGCGGCAGCATTAAAATTAGAGGTAAATCGATATTGCTCTCCAGAAACCTCAGATTCCACCCTAGGGTCTGGTATAGGTGTAGCAGTCCTCTGGGGCGAGGAAACATTCCGATTAGGAGGAGGAACAACCTGATAATTGAGTGTTGTCCTCATTGGCGGCAAGACAGGTTGCGTATAAGCAGATAATGGTGACGGCGGTGTAGTTCTGGGCATATCCAGATTCGGAGGCAGAAGTGGCGGTCTTGGAGGTAGTGACCATTCTGCAGGTAGTGACGGTAGGGATGTTTCAGGCGATATTTTGGGATTTTCTGGCAGACGCGCTTGATCAGCTTGGCTTAATTCCAAGATACCAACTGATTTGGCTACTTCTGATGGTTGAGATGAATTAGAATCTACGGGCATCAATGGTACAATCAACGCAATAGCACCGTGGATGCCAAGAGAGGCTATTACTGCTATCCCAGTTGGTCGGCTGAGAATTTCCGGTATATTTTTTAGCAGGGAGACGTAGGACATAGCTGTTATCGTTCACTCGGCTGGGTTGCGGTTGACTAGCAAAGCAATTTTATCTTAACTACAAGAGATGCATCCTGCTCAAAATCATGACTTTCTATGCTGGGACTCAAAATGTGGCAATAGGGTGGTTTTCAAGTTTCTAACTTTTCCATGAAACAGCGGACAATCACCACTATTTAACTGCAATTTTTATGAGGAGTTGCACAATATGGACACTGAATCTAAGGTAGTTGCCACTGGTCGCTATGGCATCAGGCTAAATATATAACTATATCTATTGCAGTTGCTGCTCTGATTAGCCAACTATCTTAGCTTGATTTACGTTCTTTTGGCAGGGGAATTTATAAATTACGCCTAGGCTTTTTCATTATACCACATTAAGCCAAGGGTACCTCCTCCACCTCCGGTAAAGTTTCCAGAGACAGGCGAGTTGAAGGGCTCCCACCGGATAAACGCTTTAATAAGTTGGGTCTGGGGTCGTGTAACAAGTATATAATGCGATCGCCTACTAACCATTCTTGACTAGCTGGCACTACCTGTAGACGGTTTTCTCTTTCCAGCAACAACGGAATCAAATCTCCGCTCTTAATCTTGTCTTGGATACGCTCTTGTTGTTTGGTAAATTCGGGAGCATTGAGTGTAGTTGTCCCCAACTTCACTCTGCCATCGTTGAGATACTCATTCCAAGTCTTAATGGCTAACTCCGTGCTAAAAGCTTGGTTAACCTTGTGACTAGAACTAGAATTAGCTTGGGGTTTCCGGGGAAACACTGCCAAAACACGCGGTGGGCTAAATTCTTCAGCCGCCCGTTGAGCCAAGACAAAATTCACCTCACCATTATTGGTCATAGCCAGGAAAGTTCCCACAGAAGCCAGTCCAGCTTCCTCCAAAACAGAAACATCCAATCCACTGCTAGAAATCACCGGAATATCTTCCGCCGCTGCTTTGGCACAACGTTCTGGGTCAGTATCAATCATGACTACTTTTTCTCCCCGTTCATGAAAGAAACGCGCAACCAACAAGCTCAAGGGATTACAACCCACAATCACCGCCCCTGTGGCATCCTTAGAGGTGATACGCAGCCATTTAGCAATTGTTCCGGCTGTTAACCCTTGGCAAACCACCGTCATGATAATTGTCAAGAACACCAGAGCTTTGATAGCATCACCACCATTAATACCCCGCTGTGTCAACGCAATGGCAAACAAAGACGCCACAGAAGCACTGACAATACCCCTAGGAGCCACCCAACTTAAAAATACTTTCTGTCGCCAATTCAGGTTACTGTTCCAAGTACAGCAAAGAATGTTAATGGGGCGAACCACGAACATAAGCACTAAAACAGTCAATACACTGCCCCAACCCAAAGCAAACACACTGGCAATGGAAAGGTCTGCCGCCAGGAGAATAAATAGCACCGACACCCCCAGAATTGTCAGCTGACCTTTAAAGCTGCGTAATAGACGCTCTTCTGGCACTGAGGAGTTAGCAAATACCGCACCAGCGATGACCGTAGTCATAATTCCTGATTCACTCCTAATTGTCTGTGCCAAGGTAAATAGACCCCACAGAATCGCCAGCACCACTAGGTTTTTTAACTCTGATGAGAGAAAATTAGCGCGTTTGAAAATCAAGCTCATCAAGTAGCCCCCGGCTCCACCAATTGCCGCACCAATTCCCAGACGCATCAGTAAGCCGATGATGGCATTTATGGGGTCAGCATCGCCGTTAGTAATGGTGTCGAGGACGACGAATGCCAGAATAGCCCCTACAGGGTCGATTAAAACTCCTTCTCCTTCTAAAATAGTTGCCACTTGACGATCTACGTTGATTTGTTTGAGCAGGGGACTGATGACAGTTGGCCCTGTGACTACAATGATCGAGCCGTAGAGAAAGGCTATATTCCAAGGAAATTCCCCCAGCCAGTGGGCTGCCATACTACCGCCAATTAATGTAATCAGTGTTCCCAGGGTGACCAGCAATTGTAGGCTAACTGACACTCTCCCCAGTTCCTGTATATCCAAATTGAGTCCGCCTTCAAATAAAATTATTGCCGTTGCTAGGGCAACAATCACTTCCAGACCTGCACCGAGGACATGAGGATGCAACAATCCCAGCCCATCGGAGCCTAGCAGAATGCCTAGTAGTAATAACAAGACAATACTCGGTAAGCGGAAGTATGCAGCCAAGACCTGGGCGGTAATGCCTGCAACAACCACGCTGACCATTTGTAGGGTGATTTCAAAAGATGCTTCCATGTTGTAGATTTTGAGCTATGTATTTCAAAATCTTTTGTAAAGAATGGTAAATATTACTTCTACAGCGTACAACATCCCATCCTTTGTCCCCAGCGAAATCCAGAGTTTTTTCATACTTAGTCGTCTATCTGACTTGAATGGCTGACTGCTAGGGGAAAAATTCCACAGTCCTCTAGTTAGTATCAAACACTGGTGAAAAATCAACAGCTACATTCATCGCTGCTCATCCTATGGCTTTGTGTTCTGGATGCACAAACTCCAATATCAGCTATGTATTGTCGTCCATCTTAGCCGGGAAAATTTTTTTTGCAAAACCTATTGACATCCACTAGAAAAGTAATTAGTATATATAAAGTCTGAGTCTTAAGCCCCCATCGTCTAGAGGCCTAGGACACCTCCCTTTCACGGAGGCGACGGGGATTCGAATTCCCCTGGGGGTATTCCAAAAATATAAACCAAAATAACCCTGTTGATATTTAGTCAGCCTTTTATGCGAAAAGGCTGATTATTTTTGACTCAGAAAAATACTGAATGAATGCTCAGGGTCTATTCAGCAGTTTGCCATAACTCCTCTACACGCTGGTGAATAGCTAAAAGATTTAACCGCAAATCATCGCTGAGGCGACGTTCCAGGATTGTGATTGGCATCGTTAGTTTGGGGCAAACTTGAATGGTATAACACAAGGTAGTTCCAAATTCCTCACCCCGGGAATCAGGCTCTAAACACCAGATCCCAGAAAAGTCCTTAAAATCTCCCTCTACCATCGAGAAATTAATCTGTTTAGGGAACTGTTCTTCCAAATCCAAAACCACACGGGCGCAAAAATTGAACTTGAGTAAGCGCACAGAGCCGATTTGTTCTAGTCGAATACCACCGTGAGGATGCTCTAACAAGCAACTTTGAGCCAGATTGGGAATGAATTCAGACAAGGCTTCATAGTCTGTTAGCACTTTCCAAATCCGTTCAACAGGGTGAGGAATTTGGATCTTAGCCGCAATTTTTCGCTTTCTTTCGGCTATTTTCTCAATTTTAACTGCCACCTCTGGTAAAGTAACTGGCTCAACAGCCAAATTGTTTTCTAGACCTGTTTCATCTCCAGCAGGGCACAGAGCAAGGTTTTCTCGGATTTTTGATTTTTCAGTCACTTTCGGAATTTGGTTGGCTTTAATCGGGAAATTTGGCTACATTCAGGATGAAACAAATTTCGCTGTTGTGGGAAATTTGATCTGGGAAGACACTCTCAACGGCGATCGCCCCATTCCACACAAAGTCATGGGACTCACCAGCTTTAAGGATAAGACAATTTTAACAAAATATGTGCCCATGAAATTTATGCTCTTATTCTGAATGCAGCCTCCCGGAAATGGGCTGCATCCACGGAAATTTCCCACTAAGGGGCTAAACTTTCTACACTCAAGGGAACCATATCACCATTTCTAGTTAGTCCTAAAAACATCGATTCTTGGGGATGAATTAATTGACCCGTCAGTACACAATGTTCTTGTTTCTCAGCCGTAGCAGGTACACTAGCTCGAATATCGGATCGGGAAAATCCTGGTTTCCACTCACCTGATTTTTGTTGTACATAGTTCCAGAGGATCTCTCTAATCAAGGCCTGATATCCCTGGTTATGGGCTATTTCTTTAAGTTTATCTTTGAGTTCCCTTTCTAGGCGGATACTGGTAACTTCCATTTCAGTAGTGGGAGTGCGAGCGATCGCATGCATAACTTTTGCTCCTTCCATTTGTGGACAGTCTAGTAATACAAGTGTAGTATCTTTAGAGAAATGTTAAAATAGATAAAAGCTGTTAAAGTGGTTTACTTATCTTTCACACCAGTCCCTTGTCACAACCAATCAAGATTAATGAGTCAGTAATAATACATCACAAGCTGGATTTAGGGACACTCATAGGGGGATCTTGAGCGTCTACTTTAGGAAGATACAGGTGAGATAATATATTGAATTTTCCAGATCATACCTGCAACCAAAACACAGCTAAATTGGTTTGAAGTTCGTCTACCTCAAGATTGATTAATGGACAAATATAGACCAATATAAATTCAAATAAATTCAAATAAATTCAAATAAATTTCATTCTCCGGGTTGATACAAGTGTGAGTGATTTACTCATAAAATAGTACTTAGAAATAAAAAAAGGAGAATTTACTAAGTAAGTCAAGCTATTTCATAACGTAACCAATCAAAGAGCACATATTAATAAATAAAGCCTTTTTCAGGCTCATGAAGTACACACCAATTCCCTGTTCCCTGTTCCCTGTTCCCTCAAACTAAAAAAATTGTACCTCACGAGCATGGGAAATGCTATAAATAATTTCACGCCCATTCTTTCCTAATAAAGGTATTCATTGCTCATTAGTATGTGCAAGCATCACGGTGTTAAAGCTGTTATTGAGGATTGAAGATGAAGAATTATCATGTGATTTTATCCATTTTACACCCAGTGCGTTTTATAATTGTGGCTTCTGCCTGTGTCCTGCTATTTTTCTCCAGCGCCTCAGCTGCTTTTGCCATCAGTAGTTATCAAAGTGATCCTCAAGAAGGCCCGACACAGCTTCTGGAAACGCAACGCCAAACTGACGAGGTAGCTAAATCCAAACCCTTGGGACTCAAAGAAACTCAAGAAAAGTCAAACAAAGGACTCAATGAAGTTCAGGGAGACGCTGACATAGACAAGATGAAGACCCCTGAAAATTCACAGAGTTCAACTTCAGTAGAACAGAATGTTAAGAACCTTCTGGAAAAAGTGACAGGTAATTAGAAATACATTAGCGTTTGAACCCCGGTTGTTTGAATTAATCGGGGGTTTTAAATATGAATTTTTTATCTGTTTGTCTACTTACCATGTAGAGAAGATACAAGTGAGCAAAATAGCAAAATAGAGTTTTGTGGGACTTGTACACAGTGAGATTATATTATAATATAATCAATATAAAATCAGGAATTTTCTGGCTCTTGTAGTTTTCGGTGCAAACGGAAAAATGGGTGAGCATTTACCAAAACTTACTATATAAGTAAATCCCCAATCCCAATTCAGTGTTTTCTACCATGATTGAGCGAGAGCCAGTGTTAATTAAGGGAAGTTTCGGGGCTAACTTAACATTATTTATTGTGCAGTCGCGCCTGTCAGATCATGATCTGCTGCTTAAATCCCGATTGCCCAAATCCCCTCAATCCTGACACACAGAAGTTATGCCAAAGTTGTAGTACCCCCTTGGTACCACTTTTGCGAAATCGCTTCCGTGTGATTCGGTTGCTTTCCGATCAGGGGGGATTTGGCAGAACCTACTTATCCGAGGATACAGATAAACTAAATGAACGTTGTGTGGTCAAGCAATTAGCGCCGAAGTTTCAAGGAACTTGGTCGCAAAACAAAGCAGTAGAATTATTTGCTCAGGAAGCAAAGCGTCTGCAAGAGCTAGGAGAACACCCACAAATACCAACTCTTTTAGCTTATTTTGAGCAAGACGACTGTTTGTATTTAGTACAGCAGTTTGTCAATGGGCAAAATTTGTTAACCGAGTTGCAACGGCGAAAACTATATAGACCGGCGGAAATTAAAGCAATTTTGCTGCATTTATTACCTGTCCTCAAGTTTATCCATGACCGTGGTGTGATTCACCGGGACATCAAACCAGAAAATATTATTCGACGACATGGTGACGGAAGATTAAGCCTCATAGATTTTGGTTCCTCGAAGCAGTTAACCACCAGAGCACAGAAGAACATGGGGACGTCAATTGGTTCCCATGGTTATTCGCCATTGGAGCAAATTAGAGATGGTAAGGCTTACCCTGCTAGTGATTTGTTTGGTTTGGGGGCTACCTGCTTTCATTTACTAACTGGAATTGCTCCCTTTCAGTTGTGGCTGGAATATGGCTATGGTTGGGTGACTAATTGGCGACAATATTTGCGAAGTCCATTGAGTACTGAATTGGATTATGTTCTCGATAAGCTGTTGAGAAAAGATATCGAGCAGCGTTACCAATCAGCCGATGAAGTCATGAAAGACTTGAACCCAAAACAACCACTAGCACTAGCAAAAGTAAGTAAATCTTCGGTAAAAATACCGGTAACTCAGATTTCATCTTTACCAATCCAATATAGCTTACTGAAAAATATAGTTTTAGTCAGTGCCTTGATGATGTTATTTGGGATTGAAGATTCTTGGTATCAGCAATATCAGCGCTTTCAGACTGTGTTATTGTCTACATTGACTCAAGATCATAGTAGTGGTGGCGGGTCAGTTACCGAAGGGTCCCCCAATTCAAGTTTCAAGAATATTACCTTAGCTAAAGCCCTGGAAGGTCATGAGGATGTGGTTTTATCTGTGACTATTAGTCCCGATAGCCAGATTTTTGCCAGTAGTGGGGAACGCAGTATTAAAGTTTGGAATCTGGCTACAGGAGAGGAAATTACTACGGTCAATAGCCGACAAAGGGTGAATGTCGTAGCTATCAGCCCGGATGGAAGTACTTTAGTTAGTGGTGGTGATGATCAAACTATCAAAATTTGGAATCTTCCTACTGGTGAGTTACTTCGCACCCTCAGGGGACATTCCGATTCAATTCACGCCTTAGCCTTTAGCCCAGATGCCAGCACTTTAGTTAGTGGTAGTGATGATGGTACTATTAAACTGTGGAATATGGCCACGGGAAGGTTAAGAGGTACGCTCAGAGGTCATACATCTTGGGTGCGTTCACTAGCTATGAGTGCAGA
Source organism: Anabaenopsis sp. FSS-46 (assembly GCF_029891665.1). Lineage (NCBI taxonomy): Bacteria > Bacillati > Cyanobacteriota > Cyanophyceae > Nostocales > Nodulariaceae > Anabaenopsis > Anabaenopsis sp. FSS-46. Next base: position 25,183 of record NZ_JANQDG010000069.1, read on the forward strand.
TGGTGTAACTCTAGTCAGTGGTAGTTTTGACAAAACTATTAAAATTTGGGATCTGCACAGAGCAGTTTTGCTCCGCACATTTGAGGAAGATGGGGAAATAGTTACAGGTGTGGCTTTGAGTCCAGATGGTCAGACCCTAGCTATTGCTAGTCGCGATGACTCCGGTGGTAAGCTACGCACGATGACACTTGGGGATTTAAGTACCGATGGGAAAACCCAGACACTAGCAGAGAATATCGAAACTGTAAGATCCATTGCTTTTAGTCCCGATAATACCACTCTTGTTAGTGGTGGGCGCGATCGCGAAGCGCAGCTGGAAGCAGGTCACACAATTAGACTTTGGGATTTAGCCACAGGTCAACAAATGCGTACACTTGTGGGACACGCGGATACTGTCACCGCCTTGGCTATCAGTCCTGATGGTCAGACTCTGGTTACTGGTGGTGAAGACAATACTATCATCCTTTGGCGAGTCCCTCAGTAAGAGATGTTGCATATAGCTTGCAATTGAGTATCTCGTTTGCTTAATATGAGTTCCAAGAAACACCCAACACCGACGAGATAGTAAACTGTGGAAAACAACTGGCTAGATTGACTTTGTACATTGTTGCCCAGTCATAAGTTCCCATATATCAAAACCATCTGCCTTTAGCAGTTGTAGCAGACTTTCTTAGTTTTAGAAAAGACCCTTTCTATATACCTTGAGTTGCAAGTATATGGCTCGCTTGATATGGGTATCCATCAAAATTAGACCTGATGGGCTGAGGATGTCTATTTTGCAGTTAATTGTATAATTAGACACTAACACTATTACTTTGGTTCGATGTCGCTATCATGGAAAGAATGATCTATAACCTATTGAGATTGGGAGATCCCAGCCATACCTGACAACAAAGTATTTTACTGTTAATTGCGACGGTTATGGTATAAAAGCCAGCAATCAAATATTAGGTTACGGAAGATGAATGGTAAATTATTGACACCATTTCAACGCCAATTATTACTCAAAAAGTTGGCAGAAGATATACCAGAATTATACCGCCAACGGATTTCAATTATGCTGTTGGCAGATGAAGGAAAATCACAAAGGGAAATATGCCGTACTTTAGGATGCTGTTCAGCTACCGCTAGACACTGGATACATATAGCCCGTAGTGGGAAAGCCCACGAATGGGAAACATCACCAGTTGGTCGTCCGAAGGCGATCAATGAGGAATATATAGCACGTCTTGAAGAACTTGTCAACCATCATCCCCACGACTATGGTTATGGTTTTCGGCGTTGGACAGCTAACTGGTTAAGTAAACACTTAGCTAAAGAGTTTGGACTGCAATTGAGTGAATGTCATATCAAACGCTTACTCAAACAAATGGGACTATCCACTAAAGGTAAATCTGAAACTGCATCAGAAAATACCCATGAAGGTGTGACTTGCCAAATATCTATTACTGATATCACAGGAAAATCTAGGGGAAATACTAATGTATTTGTACCGATTCAATTGCTGAAATTTCATAAAAATTAAATAGCTGTCATCCTCTAATTGAGAAACCCTTGGGGGGTGAGTTAAGACGATGCTCCTCATAAACCCAGGGGTAACAGATGATTGTGTCCGTTTTTAGAAGGGGGAACCTATCAAGTACTTACGCAATTGCAGAAAATCAGATCATCATCTTCTAAATTCTCTAAATTTATGGTCCAAGAATCAGTTAAAACACAAATTTCCCAGGAATTATTCAATCAAACCCTAGGATATTCCTTTTCTGTCGCCGAATTTCAAATCTATGGACAGCAACTAAAATACAGAGAACCGAAAATAGGGAAATTTTGGTCAGGTACAGGAGTTGAACCCGGTATTTATGTTGTACTTAGCAGCAAAGTGAGGTTAATTGATGACAGTGGAGAAGTAATTACCACGGTCAGAAAAGGAGAGTCCTTCGGACATCATACATTGTTTCCTAATCTTAACTGTCAGGTTTATGGTGCGCGAGCCAGTGAAAGTCTGCGTTTGTGTTTTTTCCCTGGTGAACTGCTAAAAAACTTAATGGATAGATACCCACAAATTCAAGAGCACCTGAAAACAAAAACCCATATTCTCCATTCTCCATCTCAGCAGCCATTACCAAGGGTGACTACCGGGGAAAATCACCACCAAACCAGAGAAAAAATTAGTCAAGCTTACCTTCCCACTCCTACTCAAAAAGTTCGTCATCTATTACAAAGAATTACTCGCCGTTATCCCTTTTTTGCTCAACATAGCGCTTCTGATTGCGGTGCTGCTTGTTTAGTGATGGTTTCTCTCTATTGGGGGAAACAATTTAACCTTAATCGGTTAAGGGAGATGGCTAATGTTGATCGTAATGGTGTATCGTTGCGTGGGTTAACCACCAGCGCGGAAAGCCTGGGTTTTAATACCCGTCCGGTGAAAGCTAATATCCAGCAGTTAGGACAACAGAAACTACCGGCGATTGTCCATTGGGAAGGAAAACACTATATTGTTGTCTATGAAATTACCCCTCAAAAGGTGATAGTTGCTGACCCTGGGGTTGGTCAACTGACTCTTTCTTACGCTGAATTCCAGGCTGGTTGGACTGGGTATACACTCCTGCTAGAACCAACGGCTTTATTTAAGAATGCACAAGAAAGTACAACTCCTTTTTGGCAATTTTTTGAACTGGTCAAGCCTCATGGTGTGGTCATAGGGGAAGTATTTATTGCTTCCATCTTTATTCAAATATTTGGACTGATTACACCCTTATTTACACAACTGATTTTAGACCGTGTGATAGTACAACGGTCTCATTTAACCTTAATGGCTGTGGGGTTGGGTTTGATGATGTTTAGCCTGTTCCGTGTGGCCATGACAGGTTTAAGGCAATATCTGATTGACCACACGGGTAATAAGATTAATGTGGCTTTGGTGGTGGCGTTTATTCGTCACACTTTCCGATTACCTTTAAGCTATTTTGAAAATCGTTATGTGGGTGATATTGTCTCTCGGTTACAGGAAAATAGCAAAATTAAAAGCTTTATTTCTGGGGAAGCATTATCAATCGTTCTAGATTTTCTGACTGTATTTATTTATCTGGGGTTGATGTTTTGGTACAGTTGGAAAATGGCTTTAATATCTTTAGTAATTGTGCCGCCATTTTTGTGTCTGGCTTTGATTGCTACACCTTTTTTACAGCGAATTTCCCGACAAATATTTAAGGCTTCAGTTCAGGAAAATAGTTATATTATTGAGGCTTTAACTGGTATCAGAACTATCAAATCAACGGCGGTAGAACAAACAGTACGTTGGCATTGGGAAGAGTTATTAAACAAGGAGATAAAGACTAACTTTTCTGGGCAAGTAATTGGCAATCGGTTACAGATTTTTAGTAATACAATTGAGGCTGGTGTATCGACTGCTTTATTGTGGTATGGGGCATATTTGGTAATTGAAAATCAATTATCTATTGGGCAGTTGGTAGCATTTAATATGCTTTTAGGCAATATTATTAACCCTTTTAAAAGATTAGCTGTGCTGTGGAACCAGTTACAAGAGGTAATCATTGCTGTGGAAAGGATTAATGATGTGTTAGATGCTAAACCGGAGGAGGATATACAAGAGCAACAACGGCAAACTTTACCGGAAATTCAGGGTAATATTGATTTTCAACAGGTGACCTTTCGTTATCATGAGGATGCTAATGTTAATATTCTGCAAAATGTCAATTTTTCAATTAAATCAGGACAAACAGTGGCTTTAGTGGGGCGTAGTGGGTCTGGTAAAACTACAATTTCTAAGCTGGTTTTAGGTTTGTATCCACCTACTAATGGTAAAATCTTAATTGATGGACATGATATTACTACGATCTCTTTAGATTCTCTGCGCCAACAGGTGGGTGTGGTTGATCAGGATACTTTTTTGTTTGGTAATACTATCCGGGAAAATATCTGTTTAGCACATCCTGATGCAAGTTTAGAGGAAATTATCACCGCTGCTCAATTAGCAGGTGCTGATGAGTTTATCCAAAAATTACCTATGGGTTATGAAACTCAAATTGGTGAAGGGGGCGGTTTATTGTCTGGGGGACAAAGACAAAGAATTGCGATCGCCCGCGCTTTATTAGGTAACCCCAAACTCTTGATTTTTGATGAAGCTACTTCTCACCTTGATACGGAATCTGAAAGGATAATTCAGCAGAATTTGCAGACAATTCTCAAGGGGAGAACTGCTTTAATTATTGCTCATCGTCTGTCTACGATCAGGAATGCTGATTTAATTTTGGTTTTAGATCAAGGTATGTTGATTGAATGTGGTAGTCATGAACAATTAATCGACAAGCGTGGTCATTATTTCTACCTCAATCAACAGCAATTAGGTAACAAGGATTATTCCTAAATATAGGAGATGGTTGGGGGATATTTTCTGAGGTAAATTAAGGTGAATTTATGTCATATACAATCAATGAAAATGGAAAAGTCGCAACAGAAGAGATTTTATCTATAACTCCTGAGACTATGGGGAAATCTCCGCAGGTTCCAGTACAGGTAAAATCTCATGCTCATTGGTCTTTTGCAACTCAAGAATTATTAGATGCTTTACCCCAAGTGTGGACTAGGGGATTACTGTACTTTTTAGTGATATTTGTGGCAATTATTTTACCTTGGGCGATGTTGTCTAAGGTGGATGAAACAGGTACAGCTAGGGGGAAAATTGAACCGGAAGGTAAAACTATGAGGTTAGATAGTCCGGTATCTGGAACTGTCAGAGAAATTCTGATTCAGGAAGGCCAGGAAGTCAAAGATGGACAACCTCTATTACTGTTAGATTCAGATTTAGTGACTGCTGAATTAGCTCAGGTGAAGGAGAGGTTAGAAGGACAATTAAATAGGCGATCGCAATTAACTACTCTGCAAAATCAGTTAGTAGTGACTTTCAGCACTCAACAACAACAAAATCAATCCCAGCAGTTAGAAAAACAATCGCAAATCGACCAAGCTAGACAACAATTAATAGCATTAACAAATAACTGGGAGTTACAGAAGTCGGAAAAATTATCTCAAGTCAACCAAGCTAAACAAAATTTAGCCCATAGTATCACTGCTCATAAGTTAACTGCAAGCAGCTTGGCGATCGCCCAACGAGAAGAAACCAGATACAGGGAATTATATCAAGAAGGGGTCATCCCTGAAATTAACCTTGTAGAAAAGCAAGAACAAACAAAACAAAGACAACAGCTATATGAACAAAGTCAGTCAGATATTCAACAAGCTGAATTACGTTTAGCAGAACAGCAAAGCAGTTATGAACGAGTGATCAAACAGGGAAAAGCTGATATTACCCAAGCAGAACTCAGAGCGAGGGAACAAGAACGCAGTTATGAAACCCTCAAGCGTTCCGGTGAATTAGCTTTACTACGTATTCAAGAACAACAAAACAATTTAGCCACAGAAATCACCGCACTAGCAGCAGAAATCGCTCAAACTCAAAGACAGATTGAATCTCTGAATATTCAACTAGCACAAAGGGAAGTCACAGCACCCATGACTGGGACTATATTTCAATTACCCATTCAAAAAGCTGGCGCTGTGGTTCAAGCGGGAACAATGGTCGCAGAAATTGCGCCGCTTAATTCACCTTTAGTGATGAGAGCGCAAATAGCAACCGCACAAAGTGGTTCTCTGAATGAGAAATTACCAGTCAAGCTGAAATTTGATGCTTATCCTTTCCAAGATTATGGAGTTATAGAAGGAGAGTTAATGAGTATTTCTCCCACAACTATAGATATAGATACACCCCAGGGAAAAGTATCAGCTTATAACTTAGAAATCAGCTTACCAGACAACTGTATCCCACACAGAAATCAATGTATTCCCCTACGTCCGGGAGACACTGCTACAGCGGAGGTAATTTTACGTCAGCGGCGAATTATTGATTTTATCATTGACCCCTTTAAGCAATTACAAGCAGGGGATTTTAAGTTATAGCAGTCAATTCCAGAATTGTAAATTAAGTAGGACAAGATTATGTCATACCCCATGGTAGTCACTCAAGAAGATATTTTACGTCAAATCAAACTATCTGGGAAAATTCCTGAAACAGTTGAGCAGATTATTCAGCGCAAAATCATTAAAAATAGGGCGGATGAAGTGGGGATAAAGGTAGAAGTTGCAGAATTACAACAAACAGCAGACCAAATGCGGTTAGTTAACCAACTCACTACCACTGATGAAACTTGGAGATGGTTAAAAAAACATGGTTTATCTTTAGAGGATTTTGAGGAAATTATCTATATAACCCTCCTCACCGCTAAATTAAGTCATCATTTGTTTGCTGCTGAAGTTGAACCATACTTTTATAACCATCAAGTAGATTATCTACAGGTGATCATGTATGAAGTTATTTTAGATGATGAGGATTTAGCCTGGGAATTGTTTTATGCAGTTAAAGAAGGGGAGAAAAGTTTTTATGATGTCGCTCATCAATATATTCAAGATGTAGAACTACGTCGCCAATGTGGATATCGAGGGGTGATGGGTCGTCAAAATTTACATCCAGATATTTCTGCTGCTGTATTTGCAGCTAAACCACCACAGCTGCTGAAACCGATTGTCACAGCTAAAGGTATACATTTAATTTTTGTGGAGGAGATGATTCGACCCCGATTAGATGAGCAGCTAAGTTATCAGATCATCGGCCATTTATTTGCTGAGTGGTTAAAGCAGCAGGTTGAGCAGACGGATTTTCAAATATAACACTCAGATTTAATCTTTCAATTAGGGTGGGTTAGAAATTCCTAACCCACCCATTATTTACAGCGTATTTTATCTGAGTGAGATACAAAAGGGCGGGCTTTTCTGCCCACCCCACAAGATTTATGATATTAAGGTGTGTACTTTATTTAGTTGAAAAGTGCTGTATATTCTCTCAAGAGTACGTCTAGCAACTCCTAGAAATTGTGCTAAAGATTGGAGTAGAGGAACAAAATACAAATCTTGCTCAATGGGTTTAGACTGGTCCAAAATCGTTATCAATTGAGGGTGTAGAGTCTGTATTGTTGCTGGTTCCGCCCCACCCTGTAGATAAGAAAGAGAAGATGGTGTTAAAGAAAATCACCATAAAAGTTATAGCCATAAGTCTATTTATCATCTGGGAGAATTGTCCGATGAACATAAATCCGCCCATGATTTTCTCCATTTCCTCTGGAGAAAGTTGCTGCAATTGAGTAGATTCAACTTCTAAGTTTTTAATGGTGATGTTAGCCATGATTTAATTTTTCTTAGTAAATGCTGTGCTTTGGTTTTGGTAACTTATGTATGTCCTGCGCTTCACCCACCTTCAGAAGTGAAATGTCTAGTTAATAAATAACACAGGGTGTAATTTTTACACCCTGTTTTTTGGAGCAAAATTAGCTAATTTTTACTAAGTATCTCTCGTACAGATACAAGGAGGTACAAGATTAATTGTCCTAGGGGGCTACGCCTAATAAGAAGAAAAGCGCATCCGCAAAAACACCAACAAGACTTGCTCGAATGTATTCATTTACGATATTGGTGAATGGTCCGATATTGACAAATCCACCAACAACTTTTTCCATTTCGCCGGGGGAAACTTGATTCAATGCAGTAGATTCAACTTCTAGGTTTTGAATTGTGATGTTAACCATGATTTACTTTCTCCTAGTAAATGCTACGTTTGTGTTTGTTTTTGGAATCAGGCTCTTGCCTGTTTCTGTAACTATAATCCCTGATTTATTTAGGCTTTTCAAGCTGATGAAACATGAATAACGTACATAAATAATGCTATTTATCATCATTTTAATAACGGAATAATCAAGGTTCAAGCTAATACTAATAACTAAATGATAGCATCAAGCTATTATTTCGGTTCCTAATTATTGCTATTAAGATACTTTTTGTATATAAGCAGTGATAAATCCCTATATTGACTGCTAACAGTTAACTGTCAACCCCCATGAGTGGAGATTGCACTAATCATTATTAAGGTCTGGTGGGATGAATATCAATAAATAAAAGCAGGGTGTAATTTCTACACCCTGCTGTTTGGAGAACATCGATGATTTTTAGTTACTGTCTATATTAGCCAATTAATAATTGAGGTGAGTAAATGCGGTATGGTAGCGGAATCAGGTGTTTACCTGTTTCTGTAACTATCATCTCTGATTTATTGATGATTTTCCAGACGATGAAACATGAATAACGTACATAAATCATGCTATTTATGATGATTGTAATCCCTGGTTTAATGCACTACTAATAACTAACTGATACTATCAAG
>NZ_JANQDG010000070.1:0-6892 GCF_029891665.1 Anabaenopsis sp. FSS-46
CTAGACTTTACTTTCTACTTCAACGGGAGCATGGGAGCGGTTATCCCTGGTGTAGACTTGCACGCCTTAGCCAGACGCGATATTTCTCAAGTTAAGATTTACAAGAAAGACCACCGCTATCATTGCTTGGTTTTCGCGTTGGCAATAGTCTTAATTCAATACTTGATATCGTATTATATATCAAGTGGGCGATTTTCTTCACTCACTTATGTCAATACTTGTCAACATAAGTATAGTTTTATCTATAAAATAGTCAGCTTAGGACTAGCTCACCAATTTTCACACCCCAATTCTAAGAATAAAGAAAAATACTGCAATAATTCGTTAAAAAGTATTAATATAAACAGAATACCACTTGGCTGACGGCACTAGCTACTGGTAATGTCATATTACTATCGCTGCATCCCACAACCTACGGGGGGCAGTACTCATGTTCTTGTTTGCCATCACGCACAAAAATGGGGTTGTCATTGGGCGAGCCTGTGGGCGACAGTAAACAAGCATTTATTTATACTATTACTTAGACCTTACTAATTACCCAGAAAACTTAAAATGTCTCCACTCGGTATCACTACCAGTCACTTAACCCATATCCTAAAAAAGGCAGAGGCAAAATTTTGGCTGTTGTTGGTAGGAGTAAACAAATACCAAGACAAGAGACTACCCTCACTACGCTACTCCGCTGTAGATTGTCAGGGTTTAGCTGCAGCTTTGACCGACGCTAGCCAAGGACTGACCCAGACTAAGCAGAGGGTTTACCATGATTTAACTTCCGAAATACCGACCCTCTCCACACTGCGGCGTAGCTTAAGGGAAATTACGGATACTGCTCAACCACAGGACACAATTTTATTTTATTTTTCTGGACATGGGATGCTAGATCCCAATTCACAACAAGCATTTTTGTGTTTAGCAGATACTCAAACAGATGACTTACTCAACACAGGTTTAGCTTTACAGGAAGTGTTGCATCTGTTGGGAAATAGTCAGGCGCAAACTCAGTTAGTCTGGCTAGATGCTTGTCATAGCGGTAATCTCACATTCCGCAATTCCAGAAGTAATATAACTACAGCATCCCTACCCAACCCCACATCCCAGATGGTGGAATTATTACGCCAAAGAGCAAAACAGAGTAAAGGATTTTATGCCTTACTGTCCTGTGATACTAATCAACAATCCTGGGAGTTTACCGAACTGGGACATGGCGTATTTACTTATTACTTAATGCGTGGGTTGCGCGGTCAAGCGGCTGATCCCCAAGGATTAATTGATGCTGATGCACTTTATAGATATGTTTATCATCAAACCAGCCAATACATTGAAGACACTAATCAGCAATTACGACTGATTAATCAGCAAAACAAAAGTAGAGGCGACACTCATCTGTATTCGGAATATCCGCAGCAAACACCCAAGCGTATTGTAGAAGGAGTGGGGGAAGTAATTCTAGGATTAAAACCAGCCCTTGTAGAATCTCCCTCTCCCCGACAAGCATTAATAATCGAGGGACTAGCCACAAATCAGACCACCCTAGCTGTAAGTAAATTATTCCGGGGTGTGGGTGGTTTTGAGTTAGAGTATTGGACTGGCTCCATAGAAGCTAGCACTAAAGATTTACACTCTACTATTCAAACCTGTTTACAAACCACACAAGCAGCACCACCCAACCACCCGAGAGTTTTTTCTACAGTACTGTTATATTTACGTGGGCGACTCGAAGAAACTGAAGCTGGTGAACCGGCTTTAATTTTAGGAGAAAATACCCGACTGAGTCGTTCTTGGTTAAGACAAGAACTGAGGCGTTCAACTTATACTCAACAAATTATCATTTTAGATTGCCCCGGGGTAGCCAATGACAAGCCCTCCCTACAAGACTGGGTAGAAGATTTACAACTAGGATTTGATCAAGGACAATGTATAATTGCTGCGGCTTCACCTAAAAATCATCCCGAAAAATTTGCCCAAGCCCTCCACTCTACCTTAGAAGCAGCCCCACCCCAGGGTAGTTTATCAGCTGCGGCTTGGATTACCCAATTACAATTATTTTCTCAGCATGACTTACCTCTACATATTTGGCTATCTGGATCCCAAGGTGTAATTGAAATTATACCCACGGGCAATACAGGCACTCAATCAACAGCAGCTATTGATTTAGGGCTTTGTCCCTACCGGGGTTTACGGGCTTTTCGGGAAGAAGACGCTCAGTATTTTTACGGTAGAGAAGCTGTTGTAGAGCAGCTAATTAGTGAGTTGGGGCAAAAGTCATTTATTGCGGTTGTGGGAGCCTCCGGTAGTGGTAAATCTTCGGTAGTACAGGCGGGATTAATCGCTCAACTGCGACAAGGTAAACTATTACCAGGTAGTGAAGACTGGTGGATGAGAAGCTGTCGCCCTGGTGCCAATCCTCTGCTAGCTTTATCACAGCGCTTGCTAGATAGCGGTACGGAAAAAGAAAAAGCTTACCAGCAGGCGGAATTACAAGGGATGTTGTCCCAAGGGGTAGAAGGGTTTGCCCAGTGGATAGCTCAACGCCCGGAACCAATGGTAATTTTGGTAGTAGACCAATTTGAAGAATTATTTACTCTTGCATCTGGTGAAGATAGACAACGCTTTTTAAAACTTGTCCTAGGGGCGCTGGAACTGATGCCAGATAAGTTTAAATTAGTTATTACTTTGCGGGCTGATTTTATCGCCCCCTGTTTAGAAGTACCAGTATTGGTGAAGTTATTGCAGCAGTCGAGTGTGCTGTTAACTCCCTGCTTGACGGAACAAGAATACCGACGTGTGATTATTAACCCAGGGCGACAAGTTGGTTTAACAGTCGAGGCGGAATTAGTCGAAGTGCTAGTACAAGAGTTACACCAATCACCGGGGAATTTACCACTGTTAGAATTTGTTCTCGAACAGTTGTGGGAATATCGCGAAAATGGTGCGATTACTTTACAAGCTTACCAACAGCATTTGGGCGGAATTAAAGGAGCTTTGGAAAGTAAAGCTCAAACAGTTTATACTAGTTTAGATGCGGAAGCTCAAGACTGCGCGCGGTGGATTTTTCTGTCGCTGACACAGTTGGGTGAGGGTACAGAAGATACTAGGCGACGGGTATTCAAATCTGAGCTAATTGTGCAAAAATACCCCCAGGCATTGGTAGAAAGAACATTACAAGTGTTAATTGCTGCCAAGCTGGTGGTGGTGAATTTAGAAGAGGATGCAGGGGTGTGGGATGAGGTGAGAGCAGAAGGGAAAATTTCGGACTCATCCCCCCGGTCTTCCCCTGTAACTATAGAAGTAGCTCACGAGGTGCTGATTCGCCATTGGTCAAAGTTGCGCTGGTGGTTGGAGGAAAATCGGGCGCTGTTGCGATCGCGTCGTCAAGTTGCCCAAGCAGCAGCTTTGTGGAAGAATAACAATCAACAGCCTGACTTTCTCTTACAAGGTGTTCGCCTTGCAGAAGCTGAAGAGATTTATCTCAATTACACCGATGAAATATCTGTTGATGTCCAAGGTTTTATTCAAGCTTGTTTAGTACAAAGACAACGCCAACAACAAATAGAAAAAAATCGACTGCGAAAAGCTCAAAGAACAGTGGGGATTATGAGCATTCTGGGACTGACTGCTTTTGGGTTGGCTGTTATAGCTTACCAACAAGGTCAAAAAGCCCAGTTACGAGAGATACAAGCCTTAAATGCTTTGTCACAAAACTTTCTGTTTTCCCATCAGGAGTTAGAAGCATTAGTCACAGGACTCGAAGCGGGTAGGGAAGTCCAAAAAAACACCTATGGAATCCCGAGTAATATTCAAGCTCAAACTGCAATCATCCTACAACAAGCACTTTATGGCACTCAAGAACGTCATCGGTTAACTCATGATTCCTGGGTGACTAGTGTTAGTTTTGCACCGGATGGTCAAATACTGGCTGCGGGTTATGCTGATAACAGCATTAAACTATGGAATCGTGATGGCAGTTTAATAGCAACTCTGACAGACCATCAGGGTGAAGTCAATAGCGTCAGTTTCTCACCGGATGGTCAAGTATTTGCTTCTGGTAGTAGTGATAATACCATTAAAATCTGGAGTCGTGATGGTAAGTTAATCACAACTCTCACAGATCATGAAGATGGTGTAAATAGCGTCAGTTTCTCACCGGATGGTGAGTTATTAATCAGTGGTAGTACTGACAAGACTGCCAAATTATGGAGCCGTGAGGGTAAATTGCTCCTCAATTTTAGAGAACATAGCCGAAGTATCAATAGCGTCAGCTTTGCACCAGAAGGTGATACCATTGCTTCAGCTAGTGATGATGGCACGGTGAAACTTTGGAGTTTGGATGGTCGTTTGTTATCAACCTTACCCGCAAGTACCAAAGAAGTCTTGGATGTCAGTTTTAGTCCCGATGGTCAAACAATTGCTTCTGCCACCAATGAATATACAATTAAACTCTGGAGTCGTGATGGTAATTTACTCAGAACTCTAGAAGGGCATACTCTGGGTGTCTGGCAAGTCAGGTTTTCTCCCGATGGTAAAATCATAGCATCTGTGAGCCGTGATCAAACTATTAAACTCTGGTCTCGTGCTGGTGACTTATTAGATACTTTACGAGGACATAGCCATGAGGTTAATAGTCTGAGTTTTAGCCCAGATAGCCGCAGATTAGCCTCAGCTAGTGATGACAATACTATTAGATTATGGGAACTGAGAAGAAATTTACCTAAAATTTTCTACGGTCATGAAGGTAGTGTGAATGAAATCAGCTTCACCGCCGATGGAAATACTATCACCTCCATGGGTGATGACAAGACTATGAGAATCTGGAACTTGGACGGTCAATTACTGGAAACATTACCCTCCCCCATAGAAGATGTTAGCAGTGTTGGCTTGACTAAAGATCAAAATATAGCAGCCTTGGGACGTACAAACCACAGTATCGACATTCGCCAACGAGATGGGACTTTACTGCATACCCTGAAGGGACATAATAGTTGGGTAACGAGTGTGACTTTCAGCCCTGATGATCAAATTCTGGCTTCTGCTAGTGTAGACAAAACTATTAAACTCTGGAGTCGCGACGGTCAGCTGCTACAAACTCTTTCCGGTCATAAGGGTTGGGTAACTAATGTCAAATTTAGCCCCGACGGTAAATTTATCGCCTCTGCTAGTGTGGACAAAACTATCAAACTCTGGGACTTAGAGGGTCGCCTGTTGAAAACTTTTTCAGGTCATAACGCTAGTATATGGAGGATTAATTTTGCTCCCGATGGTCAAACTATTGCTTCAGCTAGTGATGATAAAACTGTTAAACTGTGGAGGTTAGACGGTTCACTAGTTCACACCTTCGAGGGCCATACTGGTTTAGTACTTCATGTTAGTTTCTCCCCCGATGGCAAAGTTTTGGCCTCAGCTAGCGATGATGGTACTATCAAACTCTGGAATATTAGTAATGGTATGTTGTTAAAAACCTTCTTTGCTCATAACCAGGGTGCTCACACTGTTAGTTTTAGTCCTGACGGTACTAAGCTAGCTTCTGCGGGTAGGGATGCCACTATTAAATTGTGGAACCTAGAGGAGGTAGAATTGCAAACATTGAAACTCAATGAACTGGTGAGCAATGCTTGCGATCGCCTGGGTGATTATCTCAAAACTAACCCTGATGTGACCACACAAGAGTATGAACTTTGTTTTGACTAGTAAATAGTGGGTAATGTAGGCTCTATAGAAAAAATTGCTTAGGTTAGAATTGAGATCATGAACAGACGCTATTTTTTAGAGGCTAGTACCGCAATTGTCGGCACTGCAGTTTTATCACACAATTTATTTAACATCTTCTCTTGGGGGGACTCCAAAACCATGACGACTTCTAAAAGCCAGTTTGCAATTACTAAACCTGAAGAAGAGTGGCGCAGTATTTTAACGCCGGAACAGTACCGCGTTTTACGAAAACATGGTACAGAACCCGCTTTTAGCAGCTCCCTAGATAAGCAATATGACGAGGGTACTTTTGTCTGTGCTGGGTGCGGACAAGCACTGTTTACATCTGATACTAAGTTTAACAGTGGTACTGGTTGGCCTAGCTTTTTCCAACCAATTGAAGGTGCGATCGCCACTACTGTAGATCGGTCATTTTTTATGACTAGAATCGAAGTGCATTGTAGTAACTGTGGTGGACATCTAGGTCATGTGTTTGATGATGGTCCAGCACCGACCGGTAAGCGCTATTGTATGAACGGTGTCGCCTTGAATTTTGTCCCTGTTTAATGTGACCCTCCTCCCACATTCACACAGATCCCCCACTTCTAGCTAAAAATAATCAAATACATAAGATTCTAGTCAGATTCATCTGACTTTAGCTTTGAGACGGGGGTTTCTAACCCCCGGTTCCCCGTGTAGCATCAAACGCAATTTTTCAACCCAGGGCGATCTGCTTGTAGCAGCGCTTCGCGATCGCACCACAGATCCCCGACTTCTAGCTAAATTATCCTAGATTATCTCTAATAATGTGAGAAGTCGGGGATATTACACCCCCTCCCACAGTCACACAGATCCCCGACTTCTAGCTAAATTATCCTAGAATATCTCTTGACCCCACACCCAGCCCTCACAGGGTAAAAGGTGGGGTATACGCAGTATTAAAAATTGTCACATCACTCAACCAACTATAGTATAATTTATCAATATCAAATCCTTTACCCTGACTGCTCCCGTATCAACACTTACCCTACAGCACCATGAATGCTATATCACAACAGTTGCAACTACTCATCAACCACCAAGACCCAAATAGCCGAGTTGAAGCACTACAGCAACTGTTAGGATATCCATTCAAACAACTTGACCCAGAAGGTTCACGGTTTTGGTATCTACACCCCGGTAAAAACCAGTCAGAAGCTCAGGAAAC
>NZ_JANQDG010000071.1:0-38347 GCF_029891665.1 Anabaenopsis sp. FSS-46
GGATGATACTAGATATATATAGCAGGGGGCAGGGGGCAGGGGGCAGGGGGAAGCCTTGAAACGCTTGAATTTCAACGGTTTTATCTTTTGTTTGTGTCCTAACCACCTTGGCGGTTGCTATAGTTCTCTGTGTGGGAGGAGTTATTTAGTTGCTCTGCTGAATAGATGTAAAACCTATATAAATCAAAGGTTTGAGGTTACTAAAAAAGAAAATAGGTTCAGGGTTTTTGAAGGGTTTACCATCAAAAGTGTACATTTTGGGTTAAATAAATCAGAAAATTTGGGGATGACAGATAGCTGAAACTGTTCGGTGTGTTCCCCGTTCCCTATTCCCTGTTCCCAACCCTAGTTAGGAATCAGTTGTAAAATCACATCCATGTCTGATCAAGTTTGGTTATCACATCTGCAAAAACACCGGGCGATCGCCGTTATCCGCGCCTCAGATATGCAATTAGCTGCCAAAATGGCTATGGCGGTCGCCTCTGGGGGAATGCAGTTAATTGAAATTACCTGGAATAGCCATCGCTCCGGGGAATTAATTAGTCAATTACGGGCAGAATTACCAAACTGTGTAATTGGTACTGGTACCCTGTTCAATGTCCAGCAACTGCAAGAGGCGATCGCCTGTGGGGCGCAATTTCTCTTTACTCCCCATGTTGATGTGGCGATGATTCAAGCCGCACTAGCCAAAAATGTCCCCATTATTCCTGGTGCTTTGACCCCCACAGAAATAGTCACCGCTTGGAGTCACGGAGCTAGCTGTGTCAAGGTGTTTCCCGTGCAAGCTGTGGGCGGGGTCAACTACATTAAAAGTTTACAAGGGCCTCTCGGTCATATTCCTTTAATTCCCACTGGGGGAGTCACTCCAGACAATGCAGAAGATTTTATCCAAGCCGGGGCGATCGCTGTGGGTTTGAGCGGTCAATTATTCCCATCATCACTGGTAAAATCTGGCAATTGGCAGGCGATCGCCCGCCACTCCCATCAACTCATGGAGCGATTGAATAATCGTACCCTATAATACCTTAATGTAAGCATTCTAGCACAGAAAAAATCACAAGTCAAATGCCAACTATATAATAGTTGTTCTAGTTGTTCAATTACCCGTCCGTTGCTGTATTATTGGTGTGCAATGTCTGAGTTAATTTTGTTTTGGCATCGTCGTGATTTACGTATTTCCGATAATACAGGACTAGCTGCGGCTAGGGAGCGGAGCGCCAAAGTAGTAGGGGTATTTTGCCTTGACCCCCAGATTCTGGAACGAGACGATATTGCCCCCGCCAGAGTAACATACATGATTGGCTGTTTACAAGCACTGCAACAGCGATATACTCAAGTAGGTAGCCAATTATTAATAGTTCATAATAACCCCATCCCGGCCATACCAGCCTTAGCAGTGGCCTTAAAAGCCAAAGCCGTATTTTGGAACTCAGACGTAGAGCCTTATTCCCAAACCAGGGATCGGGAGGTGATGTCTGCGCTCAAACAACAAGGTATTGAATGTCAGCAAACTTGGGACCAATTGCTGCACCCACCGGAAGAGATTCGTACAGGTGCGAAAACTCCTTACACTGTTTATACTCCTTTTTGGAGAAATTGGAGCAGCAGACCCAAGGCGCAGCCAGTAGCAACCCTAGAAAATGCCCTAGGATTAACAGAGACTGAGGCAGAAACTGCCAAACAAGTAGGGGTAATTGAATTACCCTCAGCCCAAGACATAGGATATATTTGGGGGCAAGAATTAATTATTCAACCGGGAGAAGCCCCGGCACAGGCACAGTTAGAGCAATTTACTAATTATCATATCACAAAATACCAAGAACAGCGTAACTTGCCTGGAATTGATGGCACATCTAGACTGAGTGCGGCTTTAAAACTTGGAGCTATTGGCATTCGTACAGTGTGGCAAGCCACCTTAGAGGCTGCAGAACATAGCCACAGCGAAGAAGCAGAAAATAGTATCCGCACATGGCAACAGGAATTAGCCTGGCGGGAGTTTTATCAACACGCCATGTATAACTTCCCCGAATTAGCTTCAGGTGCTTACCGCGACACCTTCAAAAACTTTCCCTGGCGGAATAACCAAGAACATTTTCAGGCTTGGTGTGAAGGTAAAACCGGCTATCCTATTGTAGATGCGGCCATGCGGCAATTAAATCAAACTGGCTGGATGCATAACCGGTGTCGGATGATTGTCGCCAGTTTTTTAACCAAAGATTTAATTATCAATCCCCAATGGGGAGAAAAATACTTTATGCAGAAACTCATCGACGGTGATTTATCTGCAAATAATGGCGGATGGCAATGGAGCGCCTCTAGTGGTATGGATCCCAAGCCCTTAAGAATTTTTAACCCAGCCAGTCAAGCCCAAAAATTTGATGGGGAAGGAGAATATATTCGCCAATGGGTATCAGAACTCCGGTCGGTAGACTCAGAATATTTAGTCACAGGCAAAATTCCACCTTTAGAATTACAAGCCTGTGGCTATCCCGCCCCAATTGTAGATCATAAAGTACAACAAGCTGTATTTAAGCAGATGTATCAACAGCAAAAGGCTTGATTGACAATCCCCACGCATCAAATCGGGGGATTTGTAGTAAGAGCTTATACATCAACCCCCAAAAATCATTAATTCTATGAAGAAATGATGAAATTTTGAGCATATAGAGATTTAGGCTACCAATACGCTACACTAAGAAAGTACAACAATTGTACAAATAAATACAAAATAATATGAATAATCAAGTCTACGAGGTATTTGAAGCTATCGAATTTAAAGCCAAACTACTGGCTCAATGCTGGCAGAATTTTCACATAGAAATCTGCCAGCACTTACCAGAGACATATCTACCGGAAATAGAAAAACTGTCCCATAACCTGGAAACAGCCTTAAATCAACTGGTGAATGAACTGCGTTATCCCACTCTTACCCTAGCTACCACAGGAACCACCAGCAGCGGTAAAAGCACCTTAGTTAATTTACTCTGCGGAGCGGAAATTGTACCAGTAGCGGTGAGTGAAATGAGTGCTGGTACTGTGACTATTGAATACAATACTCAAAAGTCTTTAGTCATCTATGAAACCCCAGGAGCATTGTGGGAGTGTGGAGAATGGAAGGGTATTACCGAAGAGAAAATTTATCAGCGTCTCTACCAGGCGATGATCACTTATATCGAAAACCGAGAAACACAACCCAACTTAGCTTGTCCACAATCTAAAATTTTTTACCCCATTAGACTTTTAAACGATTCCCAATGGGAACTACCACAAGGTACCACTGTCAGAATTCTGGATTTACCCGGTTTAGCTTACGTGGGTGATCAGGGTAACGCTAATGTGATTAAACAGTGTCGTGAGGCTCTGTGTATAGTCACCTATAACAGCGCAGAAACAGATTCCCAAAAAGTACATAGTTTACTACAAGAAGTAGTACAGCAGGTCAAAGATTTAGGCGGTTCTCCCGCGAGAATGCTATTTACTTTGAATCGAATTGATGTTTTCCGCGCTGATAAAAACTGGCCAGAAACAGAAAATCGCTTTTGTGAAAGCACCATAGCTAATATTAAAAGGGAGTTAACCCAGCAGCTAAGGGAATACTCAGAGGAAATCGAAAATTTAGAAGTAGTCAAATTAAGTACATGGCCCGCCTTGTTATCCCTGCAAATGCAAAGTTTTGATACTATTTACAGCGGTGAAGCGTGTAAAAAGGCGGATAACTATTTTAGTGTATTAATTGAAGATATATTAGAAGATTTGCCCCGGAACACTCAAAAATGGTCTGTTCACGACAAAAACAGAGTGGCGCAAGCATTATGGCAAAAATCCTATGGACAGGAATTTCACGATAACTTAAGAAGTCATATTAATCAATATTTTCCCCAGTTAGTCATCCCTCAAATCATAGAACGGTTTAATATAGCTGCTGGAAATGCTGTTAGAGAGTGGTCTTTACAAACAACAACGGCTATTGTTAATAGTTCTGAGGAACAATATCAACAAGAGTGCGACAAAATATCACAAACCAGGTCAGCGCTACAGTCATTACTTGAAGAAAGTGATGCACAGCTTAAAAAACCCTGCGAAGACCTAGAACTAAAAGTTAAACAGGTTTCAGCAGGGGAATCAACAGAAGACTTAGTTAATCACATCAAAAAGGTAATTGGGGAACTGCAAGCACAGGCACCTTATAATCAATTAGGAGAGAAATTATTCCCCATATACGGATGCTTCCCGGAATTGAACAAGGTAATTAACCAAGTATTAGAAGCAGTTGCAAAGTCTTTAGAAACCGGAAAGGTAGATTTAGACACTCCCAACTTGAAACGAGCCAATGTATTAAGCGTGAATTTACTCTCAAAAAATTTGCAGCGTTTAATTAACTTGGGTTATACAGGTTCCCTAGCTAAAGAAGGGAAAAAGATGGAAGCGAGGACAGAAGCACAGAAAAAAGAACTCAAACAGATCAATGAGGAACTCAATGAACTAGCTATACATTTAAACATTATTTTGCAAGATGTATTAAAGCAAGTTTCCCAACAGGTGGTAGAGAGAATTTACAATTCAGTTTCTGAATTATTCCGTTGTCATTTGGCTTATATTGAAGAAAATGCCAATAATCAGGCCCCCCATATAGCCATCAAATTCCCAGAAGGACAACTGATTAAAGTTGACGCTAACCAATTGACATTTAATTTCTCCTTTCAAAATGGTTTTCCTATTCATCAAGGAACTTGGGAAGAACAAATCAAGGTAGAAAAAAAAGAAAGAGTCTGGTATACTCTATGGATATGGGAAAAAACTTTTTATGAAACTGAATATCAAACCCGTTCTAGTGATAATGCGGCAATACCTAGTGTAGAAGATTTGCTGACCAGTTGGATTATTCAGTCGAAACAGCAAGAAGCAGAAATAGTCAATAAAATCGCCACTTGGTTAATCACACAAATTAATTGTTTAAAAAAAACCGTATCTCAAATTCAGGATGATATTATTGACCGTTATCAAGCCAGACTGGATAAAGCACACCAAGAAACTACTTTAGATTATGAAAAACAAAGAAATATCTGGGTACCTATGCAGGAAAAAGCTCAAAACCTCTCTGAAGATTTTGATAGCTTAGGACAAAGTTGGAACCTGAAAAGTTGATTTTGCATATAAATTCAAATACAATCATATGCACCCATCAAAATTAAAAGAACTATATCAACAATATCAACAAGTGTATGCTCAGGAGTATGATCATATCAAGGGTCAGAAAGTGGGAGTTTTATATGCGGTAATTTACCGTATCCTTGATTCAGATAAAACACAAGCTGATCAAATTTGTCAAGATTTGGGAATTGAAGGTAACTCTAAGTTGAAAGATGATTTATATATGTTAGGTAATTTGATAAAAAACAACTTATTAAATATTAGCAAAAATACTTCGCAGAGTCCAAGCGGAGAGCAAATGATTAATGAAGACTTGTACTTCATTATTATTATTATTGCCTTGGGAATTTTATTAGTTGATTTATTTCTAAAAAATAGAGAAAACACACAGTTACCATTAAAATCTCCGATTGCTCCAACCCCTGCTACTCCCCCAAAAAAGAGTGAATCTGCATCTTTATGTCTGGTTGTACCAGCATCAGTAGCGAGAAAATTTACCAACAATAACCCTATTAATCAAGCTGACATCAAGGACTTGATAGGTAATGCTTCCTATTTTCTGTGTACTAATGATCAAAAAGCTGATAGCGTCCAGGAGAACCTAGATTTAACCGACGAGAAGATCACAGATATAAGTGAACAAAGAGAAGTTTACATCAGAATTAACATTGCTGATGGACAAGACATGATCGGGAAGCAAATCTCATACACTTTAAAAAGTAATCTACCTGCTCATGGTCAAGGGGTGATCCGCAAAATAGCTTGTATTAAATATTTATCTGTGTTGGGTTTAGAAGAATTTAACAGGATTTAAAGGATTTGCCAAAATGGATTGGAAAACAGCATCTTCCTACTATGAAACTCGTCTGAGCGATGCTTTAAATATTCAAAGACACGCTTTGAGTTTAGCTAATTTACCCCAAGCACAAGTTCCTACTAAATTAATAGAAACTCTGATCCAAGAAGCAGAACCCACCCGTCGTCAGTTGGAAAGACTGCAAAAACGGGAGTTCCGGATTGCGGTTGTGGGGTTAGAAAAAGCCGGAAAAAGTACCTTTGTCAATGCTTGGTTAGAATGTGACTTACTCCCAGCAAAGGGAGGAAGATGTACATTTACCACTACACAAATTTACTCCGTTGCAAATGAGTCTGAACAACGACTAGAGGTACAAGCTAAAACCGAAGCTGAATTTACCAACTTACTCACGGAACTAGAAAAAGCCAACGCAAAGGAAGACCTGAATACTATCCACGCTAATCAAGTAACTTTACAGCAAGTGAGGAGGGAAGGCGATCGCATTTTTCCATTTACCAGACTAGAAGATATTAAAGAACTGTTAAAAAAGTATGTAGCTGATGAAAGATACGCTCATGCTGTGTTAGAAGCAAGACTTTATACTAACAAACTTGCACAAGCTGAAGGAGTTGTTTTTTATGATGTTCCTGGTTTAGATTCAGGTTTAGCAAAACACGTTGATGAAGCACAGGAAATGCTATCAGACTGTGACGCTGTGATTTTGGTACAGCGTTTTACTAGTCTGAGAGAGAAGGAATTAGAAATCATCAAATTTACGGAACTAGGGGATAAAAACGTCACCGTTGCTGATAAACTGTTTGTGTTTCTCAGTCGCATTGATTCTATAGCTAGTCCTGAAGCACTAGAAACCCATATCCAAGAAGCATCTCAAGACTGGTCAAAACGGGCGAACTTACCTAGTCAACGTCTTGTTTCTGGTTCTGCTGGTGCATATTTGATTTTAAATAATATAGCAGGACCACAGACTAAATTAGAAATTGGTGACCCCAGTAAGATTGCATCTGATTTACAGCGATTAACTGGGATTACCGATGCAGAAAGTCTCAAAACCAATGCTACTGGTATCCCAGCTATTAAAGACAAAATCTTTAATTATATCAATCATGAGCGTGTGAATATTTTAAAGAAACGGTGTGAAGCTTCTCTGAATAAAATCATTAGCACCTCTGAACAAATTTATCATCTAGTTGGTCAGAAGCACCCGGAAAATACTGAGGAAGCAAAATTATTTGCAGAAAATAATCGACGAGTTTTATTTGCAGAATGGTGGAATCAAAAATGGTTAAGCATTAAAGCTGATTTACAACAATATTATGATGACTATGTATCTAGAAACACATTAGAAAATTTAACTACTGACTCCTTACCCAAAATAGAAAAATTCCGCCAAAGATATCTGCAAGTTGTCAACAGCGAAATGCAGAAACTGCGGGAGGAAACATTGCAAAAGAAAGATACTATTTTTTTGGCTAATTCCAATCCAGAATTTGACCGGATGAAAGCTAACTTTGCTTGGCGTGATGATTTATATATTGATATTACCAGGGTGTTATCAACAATTGCCCATGAACTTGCTCTAGAATTAAAGAATGAAGGATTAAAGTTAGTGGAATACATGACCACTTTATTATGGGGAAGTGATCAAGTTAAAGCTAGATTAATTGAAAATTCCGAAGCTTATTTTTTATCTAAGTTAGAAAATAGTTTAAGTGTGTTATTTTTACGCTTTGCGCGTCCAGTAGCAGAGGTGTTAATTCGCGGTCCAGTTAACAGTGATACCCGCAATAAAATTGTGAAAAGTTTGGGAGTAGATATTGAAATTGTTGATAACTATTATACTGGCTTGGAACCAGGTTATAGTGTTTTGAAAAGATATGTAAAGTATGGTGCTGATTTGCTGTTTAACCCGGAAACTCGCCAACAGGTGTTAGGGGTGACAGAGGTAACACTATCAAAATCTGGGATGACGGAACCTATTGTACCACAAGAATCCGTAACTTTTGAAGTGGAAAGTGATATTAATGCCTTTGAAGAATACTTATGTGCGGCAATTTTTGATGCAGCCAGTTTTGAGTCCTATTGTGTTCAAGAACTCAAGGGATTAGTTGATAGTTTTAGAGATAAACAAGGTACTTGGACAGGGGTGGCTATGAATGAATGGTTACAAGGAAATCCATTACTTTTAGCTGAAATTCCCCGGAGTTTGCAAGGAACAACATCTGATTTAGAGGTTAGTGAAAGATTAAAACAGTTATCTATTGCTTTAAAAAGGAGCAGTTGGGAAGAAACGCTAAAAGCAAGTTAGCATTTTTTTCTGGTAAAATGTTATACTAGCCATTGAATCATGACTGTAAACAATTATATCACAACTCCAGATGAATTCAAAGTTAAATATACAGGAAATGGCGATCGCGATCGCCGCGCAGAAAAACAACCCCACCATTTTAACCCCAGACTTTCTCAAATACAGTGGTATTGTACCCAGTGAGTGGGAATTAGCCAAAGCGCCAATATTGACCAACAGTGCAGCCCAGGTTACCTTTCAAAATGGGATTACAGTCATAGCAGACTTAAATCGGATTATTTTCGCACAACCTCTGTCTGTACAAGCACAAAAGCAAGTAGTACAAATTGCAGCCATTGCTCATAAATATATTCAGACCCTACCACAAGTAAACTACAAAGGCATAAGTATCACCTTTCGGGGTCATGCGCCATTTGATAACCAAGAAAATGGGACGCGGGAATATATATACAGAACCCTGTTAAATTCCGGATCATGGCTAGAATACGGTACAACGCCAGTACAAGCGTCTCTGAGGTTTATGTACAATCAACCGGGGGTACAAATGAATCTAGACATTAACGAAGCACTCCTGCAATTAGCAGAGCAAACCTCAAAAAAGGTTGTATTATTTACCGCTAATTGCTTACACCCCATCAACCAAGAAGACGAGAAACAGGGTTTAACAGCTTTAGCTCAAATCATCGATAACTGGGAAACAGACCTGAAGATGTATCAGGAAGTTGTGAATAACAAGTTCTTACAACCGCTGGATAATGTAATTCAGTTTAATCTCTAACTAAACTCGCCTAATTCCCCAAGGCTTTATAGCCTGGGGATGCAATGGTGAGCATTTAAACGCAACATCCTTGAAATATTTTTTAGTGACTACATTAATATTTGAGAGTCCAGGAATATTTAGCATAGGTACTCAAAAAGTCTTATATTGCGAATAGCTACTTATTTACAAGAAAAATATTGTAGTCACTAATACAATTTATCAGGTGCAGCATTCATGAAGTTTATGAGAAGATCAGCGTTAATTTTAGCGATCGCTCCCCTAATATTTGCTATTACGGCTTGTAACAACCCAGAAGGAACAACAAACACAGCCAATAATCCCGGAACACAAACAACTCGTAGTCGTTGGGATACCATCAAAAGCCGTGGTCAGCTAATTTGTGGTGTCAGTGGACAAATCCCAGGGTTTAGCTTTGTGGAAACTGACGGTAAGTATAGTGGTATCGACGTGGATATCTGCCGAGCGATCGCATCTGCTTTATTTGACAACCCAGATGCAGTAGAATTTCGCAATCTGAGCGCCCAAGAGCGATTTACCGCAGTCCAGACAGGGGAAGTAGACGTTCTCAGCCGTAACACCACCTGGACTCTCAGCCGCGCTACTTCCATCGGTCTAGAATTTGCCCCCGTTGTCTTTTACGATGGTCAAGCGATCATGGTGCGCAAAAATAGTGGAATTAATTCCTTGACAGATATGAAAGACAAAACCATCTGTGTTCAAAATGGAACCACTACGGAGCAAAATTTAGCAGACCAAATGAGGAAACGAAACATCACCTACAAGCCCATCGTCTTTGAAGATATTAATGTGACTTTTGCCACTTATGCTGAAAAGCGTTGTGATGGGATTACAGCTGATCGTTCTGCCTTAGTTTCTCGGCGAACCACTCTACCCAATCCAGAAGATAACGTCCTTCTGGATGAAATAATTTCCTCAGAACCCCTAGCACCAGCCGTTGCTAAAGGTGACTCTGTATTAGCTAGTGCAGTGACCTGGGTAGTTTATTCCCTGATTAAAGCCGAAGAGTTGGGGATTAATTCGCAAAATGTGGAACAATTGGCTACTAGTAACGACCCAGATATTAAACGCTTTTTAGGCACAGAAGGCAACCTGGGAGAAGGACTCGGTTTAACAAACGACTTCGCCGCCAGGATAGTCAAACAGGTCGGGAACTATGGCGAAATTTACGATCGCAATCTGGGCCCAAATACTAACCTGAATCTCCCTCGCAGTCAAAATCAACTATGGACAAAGGGCGGATTACTCTATTCGCCGCCGTTTCGGTAAAGGGGAAAATCACTCATGGCTAATCCCAAACCACCTATATGGCGAGATTATCGGTTTTGGAACATTGTAGCACAACTGATGGCTGTATTGTTAGCAGCAGTTATGGTGATGATTCTGTGGGGTAATCTTCACCGCAATTTGCAGCAGTTAGGCATTCAGTTAGGATTTGATTTTCTCCAGCAGCAAGCCTCTTTTGGGATTGGTGAAAGCCTACTGAATTACCAACCAACTGATACCTACACTCACGCTTTGTGGGTAGGATTAGTGAACTCATTGCGGGTGGCGATTTTAGGTATTTTCTTCACGACCATTGTAGGGATTAGTGCCGGGATAGCGAGTTTTTCTGATAACTGGCTATTGCGAAAGATTACGAGTATTTACGTAGAGATTTTTCGCAATACACCTTTACTGCTGCAATTATTATTTTGGTACTTTGCTGTATTTTTAGGTTTTCCCACAAGAGAGGAGAAAATTTCCCTCTGGGGATTTTTGGGACTCAGCCAAGATGGACTAGAACTGCCTTGGTTTACTTTATCTCCAGAGTTTTCAGCTTTATTGCTGGGTTTGGTGTTTTTCACTGGTGCGTTTATTGCCGAAATCGTTCGCGGGGGTATTCAATCAGTACCAAAAGGGCAATGGGAAGCAGCGCGATCGCTAGGACTTCCACCATTATTAATTATGCGTCTGGTCATATTTCCCCAAGCCTTGCGGGTAATTCTTCCGCCACTGACCAGTCAGTATTTAAACTTAACTAAAAATTCCAGTTTAGCGATCGCCATCGGCTACCCCGATCTTTATTTTGTCGCCTCTACCACCTTTAACCAAACCGGGAGAGCCGTAGAAGTCATGTTGCTACTGATATTGACATATCTCACCCTGAGTTTAACTATTTCCCTAACAATGAACTTATTCAACCGCCAAGTGCAGATCAAATAAGTAGGGTGCAGGGAGTAGGAAGCAATGACCAATGACCAATGACTAATGACCAATGACTAAATTGACTTGGTTACGTAAAAACCTCTTTAGTAGCTGGTATAACAGCTTATTAACTGTTATCTGCTTATTACTGTTGTTTTGGACGGTATGGGGATTACTGAATTGGGCAATTACTCAAGCACAATGGGCAGTGATTTGGGTGAATTTACGTTTATTTTTAGTCGGTAGATTTCCTCAAGCCTTATACTGGCGAGTTTGGATTGTCCTGGCGATCGCTTCCACCTTCAGTGCGATCACTGTGGGTGTATTCTTTAGTAAACAACAGTTGACAAAGCGCCAAGCTGCATATGCCTTGATTGCGGGATTCTTGTGCCTGATTTTCCCCTGGGATTTGACATCCCGCCTGTGGTTGCTGTTGATTGCAGTTTTGCTGCTTACAGGTTTTTGGTTAGGAGGTAAATTTCATCAACTAATAGCACCTTGGCTTTCTCTAACATGGTTGCTGTCCTTCCCCGTAATTCTGTGGCTAATTGGCGGTGGATTTGGCTTACAACCCGTATCTACCAACCTTTGGAACGGTTTATTACTAACTTTACTCATGGCAGTTGTTAGTATAATACTTTCCTTTCCCATTGGTGTTTTACTAGCATTAGGACGCACCAGTTATTTGCCTGTAGTGCGTTGGTTTTGCATCTGCTACATTGAAATTGTGAGAGGACTACCGCTAATTGGAATTTTGTTCTTAGCCCAAGTCATGTTGCCATTATTTCTGCCCACAGATTTGCGTTTAGATCGGTTATTGCGAGGAGTTGCGGGACTAGTATTATTTAGTGCTGCTTACATGGCAGAAAACGTGCGTGGCGGACTGCAAGCGATCCCAATGGGACAAATCGAAGCAGCAAAAGCATTAGGACTGAATACACCTTTAGTAGTAATTTTAATTATTCTCCCCCAAGCTTTACGGGCGGTGATTCCAGCAATAGTTGGTCAGTTTATTGGCTTATTTAAAGACACTTCCCTATTATCTCTGGTGGGATTGGTAGAACTCACGGGTATTTCCCGTTCTATTTTGGCGCAGCCCCAATTTCTGGGACGCTATGCAGAAGTTTATTTATTTATTGGATTAATTTACTGGATATTTTGTTACTTGATGTCCTTAGCCTCTAGACGATTAGAAAGACAATTAAATATTAGTCAATAGAGCAATATTACTAATGATTCCCAATTTAGAGCCTATGTCAGAGTTACAACCAATAATTGTTGCTGAAGATGTTCACAAATGGTACGGTAAATTTCATGCTCTCCAGGGCGTGAGTTTAGATGTCAATCGTGGAGAAGTGGTAGTTTTGATGGGACCTTCTGGTTCTGGTAAGTCAACCTTTATCCGCACATTTAACGCTTTAGAAACATACCAACAGGGAAAAATCATCATTGACGGTATTACCCTTAGCCATGACTTGCAAAATATTGAAATGATTCGGCGAGAAGTCGGGATGGTCTTTCAGCAGTTTAATTTATTTCCCCATTTAACAGTACTGCAAAATATTTCTTTAGCTCCCATTTGGGTGCGGCGGTTGACAAGGCCAAAAGCTGAAGAATTAGCCATGCAACTCCTAGAAAGAGTTGGTATTTTAGCACAAGCGCAGAAATATCCCGGACAATTATCTGGTGGACAGCAACAACGGGTAGCGATCGCCCGTGCTTTAGCGATGAAACCTAAAATTATGCTCTTTGACGAACCCACCTCCGCATTAGATCCAGAGATGGTCAGAGAAGTATTAGATGTAATGCGGAGCCTGGCTAGGGATGGGATGACGATGGTAGTAGTTACCCACGAAGTCGGATTTGCTCGTGAAGTTGCTGACCGAGTAATTCTCATGGATAGTGGTTCCCTGATTGAGTCAGCTACACCTGATGATTTTTTCACCAACCCCAAGGAAGCCCGGACGCGAAAGTTTTTAGCGCAAATTCTCTAGAATCTCTAGGGTTAGGGGGGGGTTGGGTAACTCCTGGTCTGGGATTTCCGGGTCATGGAGAATAATCCGCGCGTCCAGGGCGATTAACTTCTCAGAAGAAGCTAATAAAGGGTTAATGTCAATTTCTTTGATTCTGGGTTGTTCCACAACCAGACGACTAAATACTACCATGAGTTTTTCTAGAGCCGCTATGTCAATACTTTTGCGCCCCCGCACCCCTGTAAGTGCTTGATAGATTTGTGTTTGTTCTATCATCCGCCGCGCCAAGGTAGTATTTAAAGGAGGAAGGGCGATCGCGTAATCTTTAAACACCTCAGCTAACTGACCCCCAGTACCAAACAGTAAAACCGGTCCAAACTGAGCATCTACAGTGCTACCAACAATTAACTCATAACCGGTGGTTTTTACCATCGGTTGCACAGTCACCCCTAAAAAGTCTTTCTCTTCTACTTGCTGACGAATTAAATTATAAGCCTGAGTTACAGCTGTGGAGTCCATTAGGTTTAACTGCACACCTCCCACATCAGTTTTATGGGTAATAGTGTGGGAAAATAACTTTAACACCACGGGATAACCAATAGTTTCGGCGCATTTAACCGCTGCTGCTGGACTATAAGCCACCTCTGTGGGCACTATATTAATACCATAGGACTGCAAAATCTGCTTTGACTCTAACTCTGTTAAAATCTGGCGTTGGGCTGTTGTAGCAGCTGCAATAGTTGCTTCTACAGTTTTATAGTCTGGGGTTCCCGTGGAAGAATCCGATATTAGGGGGGTTTCATAGATACCTCGTAAATTGTAACTCGATTGCCACATATAACAAAACATCCGAGCGGCAGTATCAGGATAGGGGTAAGTAGGAATATGGTGTTTATTTAAAATCATTTGTCCCTCTGCTACCTCTTCTCCTCCCATCCAACTGGCCAGGATGGGAACTGGTTTAGTTTTTACGGTTCGACTCCGCTCACCGACCACAGATGCTTGCTGGAACTCCTGGACACAATCCGCCAACATCTGGGCTGTTTGAGTCGGGTCTGTCATTGCTTGGGGGGTGAGGATGACTAATAACCCGTCGCTCTGTGGGGTATTTAAAGCCACTTGTAAGGCTTGGGAGTACCGCTGTGGGTCTGCATCCCCCAGGATATCGATGGGATTACTCACAGAACTATGGGGCGGTAGTATTTTTTGTAACTCTGCTTGCATATCACCTGGTATGGGGGCAATTTCTCCCCCTGCTGCAATTAAAGCATCTGTAGCTAATACCCCCGGTCCCCCTGCATTAGTTAAAATTGTCAGCCGTGGTCCAGAAGGGCGGGGTTGTTTTGCTAAGAGTTCCGCCATATTAAATAGGTCAGAAATACTATTGACACGCAAGACCCCACAACGGCGAAAAGCTGCATCTAGCACTTCATCACTCCCAGCCATAGCACCGGTATGGGAAGCAGCGGCTTGGGCTGCGGCCGCTGTTCGTCCGGCTTTGATGACAATAATGGGCTTAGTCAGAGCCACTTTCCGAGCCGCACAGAGGAAGGAAGCAGCATCCCCAATGGACTCCATATAAATAATAATACTTTTAGTCTCCGGGTCATCCCCGAGATAATCTATTAAATCTCCCCAACCTATATCCAGCATAGAACCTAGGGAGACGAAGGCGCTAAAGCCGACATTTTCCCGGAAACTCCAATCTAAAATGGCAGTACACAGAGCGCCGCTTTGACTAATAAAGCCCACATTTCCCCCACGGGCGATTTTAC
This sequence comes from Anabaenopsis sp. FSS-46, assembly GCF_029891665.1. Classification (NCBI taxonomy): domain Bacteria; kingdom Bacillati; phylum Cyanobacteriota; class Cyanophyceae; order Nostocales; family Nodulariaceae; genus Anabaenopsis; species Anabaenopsis sp. FSS-46. The sequence continues at coordinate 15,008 of NZ_JANQDG010000071.1, forward strand.
TAGCAAAGGTAGCATTTAAACCAGTCAGGGGAGCCATGACACCTAGACAGTTAGGGCCAATAATGGGGATTTTACCTTGGCTAAGTGCTCTAATCTCCTGTTCTAAAATTACTCCCTGGGTGCCAATTTCCTTAAAACCGGCGCTGAGGATAATCGCACCCTTAACCCCCGCTGCTACACATTGCTTGATGATACCGGGAACTGTGGGGGACGGGGTAGCAATTACTGCTAGGTCTATGGGTTCAGGTACATCAAGGACAGTAGGGTAAGCTTTAATCCCCAAAATACTATGATGTTTGGGGTTAACTGGGAAAACCGTACCCCCAAAGGGGTTACTAATCAGGTTCCACAGTAGGGTACGTCCTACACTCTGTTTTTTCTCACTCGCGCCAATTACTGCTACTGTCTTGGGTTTAAAAATAGCATCTAGGGGGTTTTGCTTTTCCGTGGGGTGAAGCGTTGAACTGGTTCTGGGTAGTGAATTTTGCATAGGTAAATCAATCGGTACTCTTGGTGGTTGAGGGTGTGAAATTGAGAAGGGTAGAAATTTTTGCTAATGCGATCGCACATCCAGCTTGAGCGACAGCTGAGAATTTATGGCCGAAATCAACATTAACTGCAGGAATTTTTACCCACCAAGACCGGGGGGAACAACCATAAATCGCCTGGGTAAAAGTCAGAAGAGCGGGAGGGTTACCGGTGTGTGTGGTGATGATGTGGTCGGAGTTGGGTGTAATTAATTCTAGTTCCACTTGAGTGCTGTGGGTGGTCAAACAAGCATCAATAAAAATTGCTAAATCGACATTAGCTAAAATATCGGCTAGTTCTGGGGTGAGTTGGTGAACCGCTAGAGTTTTTACTTGCTCTAACTGCATTGATTGTAAAGCCTGGGCTACCCATATCCCTACACCGTCATCACTGCGTAACTGGTTACCGTAACCAATAATAACAATCTTACTTGCTGTCATATAACTAAGAGGATGTTTGGAAAGTGTTAAATAGGTAATTTTTATATTAGGGAACAGGGAACAGGGAACAGGGATTAGGGAACAGGGATTAGGGAACAGGGAACAGGGAACAGAGAACAGGGAACAGGGAACAGAGAACAGGGAACAGGGAACAGGGATTAGGGAACAGAGAACAGGGAACAGGGAACAGAGAACACACCGGAAGAAACAAAATCAAGTCCCATTCCCTTGTGAAGGGAATGGGGAGGGTGGGGTAAAACAATATTTGATACACTAATCATACCTTTTAAAACATCTTCTCAAATATCTATCTTTAGATAGATGATAAAATTACATCCATAGTATATAATTTACCCATGCTAGGTGTGACATTTTTTTTTAGTTTGAGGGAACAGGGAATTGGTGTGTACTTCATGAGCCGGAAAAAGGCTATATTACATCTTTTCTTGTCCGACGAGGTTACCGATCGCAGAAGGGATAAATTTATGCTTATGCACGCTACTAAATGTGTAATTCCTATTATCAAGTCTCCGAAAGATTATCAAACATATCGGATTAGTCCAGATGATTCTAATCGGTTGGCGATTATTTTTGATTCGATGAATGCTAATACTTCCTTGACTTGCTGCGTAGAAATTTTTGACGTGGGGGGTCAAACACCACCGAATCGTCATCAATGGGCGGTAGAAATGTTTTTTGTGCTCAAGGGGGAAGCCCTAGCAATATGTGATGGTAAGACTGTGGAAATTAAATCCGGGGATAGTTTGTTAGTACCGCCTACTGGAACTCATTTGATTAAGAACACAGGTAAGACTCGGTTGTATACTTTAACTGTGATGGTTCCCAATGAAGATTTTTCCGAATTAATTCGTAGTGGTATTCCCGTTGAGTTAGATGGGGAGGATATGGCGGTGTTAGGGAGAGTAGATGGGTTGATGGGTTATTGAAAAACTGTAGAGATGCTTTTGGGTGAATAAATTTTGCTACCCTTAAGAGTGAGAGAAGCTCAAAGAAGAACAGTTCTATTAGTCAAATCAATAGCAGCGAGTCAAGCAGCCTGTGGTGACAATTGGTTTACTATGGAATACAGAGGAACAGAGATGGAAGCTAAATTAACCAAACCATCCCCAGCACTGACAGAAATTCCCCTGGGGTATCTAAACATCATGGGTTATGTGGATGAGTCAGAGGTTAACGGTCCTGGTCGTCGTGCTGTTGTGTGGGTACAAGGTTGTCCTCGTGAATGCTCTGGTTGTTTTAATCCTGAGTCTTGGTCATTTGAGATTAATCAATTAATTGCTGTTGACACTCTGGCTGAAAATATCCTCAGCAAACCTGAGAATACAGGTGTGACATTTTCTGGTGGAGAACCATTTTGGCAAGCCACGGCATTAAGTGCATTGGCCCGTAAGCTCAAAGCGGGGGGATTAAATATCATGTCTTTTACTGGGTTCACCCTTAAACAATTACAGTCGGAATCTGCTCCCCCAGATTCTCAGGCCTTATTAGCAGAACTAGATATCTTGATTGATGGGCCTTTTGTGGAGTCTCTAGCTATCAATTCTCCCACGTCTCTGGTTTCTTCTAGTAATCAAGGGGTTCATGTTTTTAACCCAGAGTTAGCAAACCAGATGACTTGGGCTAGCGACCAGATAGAAATACATATTCTCAAGGATGGTAGCCGGATTGTGACTGGTTATCAAGGCGGTTTGAGCAAATAATTATCATCAAGACGGAGACGTTCATGGGAACGTCTCCACAAGGAGTAGTTAATTTTGTATTAACCGGTAACTTGAGATTCTACAACACCGATGGGACAAGTAACATTTGTCCCCCCTAGACCACAATAACCATTGGGGTTTTTGGCGAGATACTGTTGATGATAGGCTTCTGCGTAGTAAAATTCAGGGGCATCTAAGATTTCTGTGGTAATCGTACCATAACCTGCTTTGTTGAGAGCTTGTTGATAAGCTTCCCTTGATGTTTCTGCTAGTTGCTTCTGCTGTGGGGAATAAACGTAAATTCCCGAACGGTATTGAGTACCAGTGTCGTTACCTTGGCGCATTCCTTGGGTGGGGTTATGGCTTTCCCAAAAGACTTTGAGTAATTGAGTGTAACTAATCACCTTGGGGTCAAAGACAACTAATACGACCTCGTTGTGACCAGTCATTCCTGTACACACTTCATGATAAGTGGGGTTAGGGGTGCTACCCGCAGCATAACCCACGGCGGTTGTGTAGACTCCTGGAAGTTGCCAAAATTTGCGTTCTGCACCCCAAAAGCAGCCTAAGCCAAAGATTGCTGTTTCTAATCCGGCGGGAAAAGGAGGTTTGAGGAGATTGTGATTCACATAATGTTCATTAGGTACTGGCATTAATGAGCTTCTTCCTGGTAAAGCTTCTTCTGGAGAGGGGATAGTTAGTTTTTTTCCAAATCCAAATAGTCCCATAGCTTTTAAGTTTGATTTGTCTTAAATTTATTTACGTTACTTAATATTGTGACATACTCCTACACTGACGTAGGGTGCCCCGGAAAAAACTCATGGATGATTCGCATTTTGCTCACTGCCAGAACTTTTACAGAAAGGAATGTACTATAGGTAACATACGTCCTAATTGTTCTTGCCCATTTATAGCCAAGTCGCTGTGACATAAATAGAGTTGATCGCTGACTCGAGAGAGTAAATCTGCCAAAATATGCGGTAATCTTCTTTCTTTTAGCAGATTTTCATCTTCTGCTGTCCAAGGTTCCCCTAACCTCTGTTGTAAGAATAATTGTGACCCAAATAGCATGGACGCACCGCCTTTTACCCATAACGGGGAACCAACATCTAACCAGAAATGCCAAGGGTGAAATGTTCTGCTAGAACGATACTGGAAAATAGTTGTGAGGGTAACAGCTTTGCTACCTGGTCCAATAGGACGCAAGGGGTAGGGATTGGCGGTAATAGTCCCACGTCGCAGTAGTTGTATAAATTCAGCAATGGTTGTGCTGGAATTCCCCTGGGGTAATCGGCTATGAATTTCCCAATAGTGTTGAGCGGTTTCTAGCAATTCGCGCAATGCTGCCATTTGGTCGTAGGGAAGATGAGAATTTGTCAAGAAAAAGTCTTGAATCGCTAGGAATAAAACAGAAATGGGATTGGAAGTTAAACGGCGCTGTGATAGCGTAGCGCTGCTGCAAGGTGATCGCTGTTTTTCTAACCACTGTAAAATCTGATGATAAGCTGTAGTAGCGGCATAGCCGATGCGATCCCAGCGATCAAATGCGGTAACTGGTAGCAAGTGGGGATGGTCGGGATGAGGTACAAAACAGTAATCTGCAATCAATCCGGCGCGTACTGGGTCGATGCGGGGGGAAAATGAGGAAGAATGATCAACAAGTTGTGTTTTTCTACTCAAGATAACTAACATTTCGGCTACCGCATCTCGATGTACTAGGCGACCTAGACCCGGATAGATTAGTGTTAGCATGGTCAGTAATGCACGAATCACAGATGAAGTAATCAGGGGTCGTTGGTGGTTGAGTGATTGGACTGGTATATTTTGCTTGGTGAGGATTTCTACTAAAGTATAACGAGCGATCGCATCTAGACCAGGGGCGATAATTGCTACTTCTTCTGGTTTAACCCGTCCGGATTTGATAGCTTGAGTAATTTCCTTTGCTATATTTCTTAATAATTCAGCCCGAGAGGTGGTTTTAATTAGCCGTGCTGGTGGTGGTAAGCTAGATAACATCATCGATGGGGTGATTAAGTCTAGCATGGGGGTCAAAAGTTTATCTGATAAACTTGGTAAAGGTGATGTAGTTAATGTCTGAATCCGACAACGCTGTGCTAAACCCTGCAAATAATCGGGGTCAGCCCCCAATCCCAGACGTGATGCACCATCTGGGTTATAGCTAAATGCACCCACTGCACCTTGATCCAACAAAAAATCAAACAGTTGTCGCGCTACTCCTGGGTAATCATCAACATCATCTGCCACTATAGCTTGATAGCGTTGATTTAAGTGCTGTTGGTAGTTGGGATGGCTGAATAATTTCTGACTATAAACTTCAGTAATTATACCATAACTAAGCAATCCCCTTTCTAAACACCAGTTGCGCCAATCTAGCAATAAAGATGCCACAGAATCCGGCTCTAAATCCATGGGATTTTCTTGTAAGCCTGTGTGCAGAATGTCACCAATATCTTCACAGCGGGTACCACTGTAAGCGGCTAATTGTAATAAATCGAGGAGGCGGCGTACTAAACGGTACTCGTTGACTCCTGCACGGCGCACAGTAGCTGCATCCAACTGGGAACCCCATAATTTTGTAGCCAATTCTTGTTCAGTCTCAGGGCGTAATACTATGGGGAATTGTGCTTTGAGATTTAAAGATTCAATTAATAAAGGCCAAAATAAAATAACTTCATCCTGAAAAAAACCCATCATCGTCTTGACTCGAAGTGGATATTTTCCCTGAGTAGCTGTAGCGATTTTATCAGCCAAAGTACGACGATTATCACTATTTGCAGCTAAAACCAAAACTCCCGGATGTGTTTTTTGCAGATGTAAGAGTGGTTGTATGGACTGGGCTGGTTGCTTTCCTAGTTTCTCGGTGTCAGATAATGGGGAATTATGATTTTCAGTTTGCAGCCAATTAGACAAATTCTCTACCAAGCGCGTCGTTTTACCACTGCGACTAGGACCTTCAACCCAAATAGAATGAGAAATCACAAATACTCCCCTTGTAGATTTGCTATTATACTTCGTATTTCAACTTAATGATCATAATCAATCATCAATGATGAATAATTACTGAAGATGAAAATACCGATTTTGAGCCAGAAAGTTTACCCGTTTTTATTGTCTGCCTACAGATGGTACTTACTCACGCCTGAGCGTTCACTGGATGCAGCTTATAAGGCTGCATTAGAGATTAAATTAGTAGAAAATGAGCATTTCGCTGGTAACAAAATAGAGATAAATTCAGGGATCTACAGTAACAGTGTGATGGATTATTTTGAGTCAGTTTTAAAGCAACAATTAAAAATTGCTCGGATGCGACTGACAGAGTTTCGAGCCAGTCGTTGGTTTTCTAATGAATCTCATCACAGGGCTGCGAGGAAAACCGGTATAGAATATCCTACTCCGTCTGCCATTTTAGAGAAATTAAATTTCATTGATCAAGTTATCTGTAAATATCATAACTTGGATTGTGAGGTCAATTCCCTGGAGTTAGTAAATCCGCTTCAAATAGTCAAAGTTACTCCGCCTAACTCTCAACCATCTGCACCAAAACTACCAAGTCAAAATCAAGAACAGAATCAAAAAAAGCGCGGGAAATCTGATACAGTTGGAATATTACCCCGTTCGCTTTTAGGTACAATCAGTCGTCTGCAAGTTGAATTAGATCCCAATGCTGAGGAAGATGTTATTAAAAAGTTTCGTTATAATCAAAGAAGAAGCATAATAGCCATTAGATTGATTTTATTATTAATAATAGTTCCTCTGTTAACTCATCAAATATCTAAGATATTAGTAGTAAGTCCGCTGGTTAATCATTTCAGAAGTGAGGAAACAGCACCAATATTTCTCAACTTGGAAATGGAGGAAGAAGCATTATTAGAAATGCAAAGATTTGAAGAAAAAATCAAGTTTAAAAATTTGATTAGTGGCGCACCGCGACTATCTGGGGAAGAGATGGAAATGGAGATGGAGGAAAAAGCCCATGAAATTGCTGAACAATTTCGTCGGGAAAGTGCTAACGCCATTAAAAATGTTTTTTCAGATATTTTTTCTGTTGGTGCTTTTATTTATTTGCTGCTGATTAGCAAGCCTTCGATTATGGTGTTAAAAGATTTCTTTGATGATATTGTTTATGGTTTAAGTGATAGTGCTAAGGCATTTATTATTATTTTATTTACTGATGTCTTTGTTGGTTTCCACTCTCCCCATGGCTGGGAAATAATTTTAGAGAGTGTATCACGTCATTGGGGCTTACCAGCTAACCGAGATTTTATTTTCTTATTTATTGCTACATTCCCGGTGATTTTGGATACCATCTTTAAGTACTGGATTTTCCGTTATTTAAACCGCATATCACCTTCTGCTGTGGCTACATATCGGAATATGAATGAGTAAAAAATTATCAATGTTGCGGTAATAAATTCGGGAAATCTAGATGCAAGAGCTAGGCTTTATACCGAGTCATTACCGCCCTGGGGTGTTTCTCAGCTTTAACTCAAGTGGTGTACTCGGCGTTAATTTTTACATAGTCGTAACTCAAATCACACCCCCAAGCTTTACCAGAACCATGTCCATTACCAACCTTAACTGTAATAATCACGGGATTATCTATTCTTTGTCCTGGGAGATGGTCGTGATACACAGAAGAGTCAGCCGCAGTTTGTTTTAAATATGCAGTGGCTGCTGCACGGTTAAATGATACTGGTTGACCATTTTCTAATAATAGGAAATCTCCTAATTTAATTTGTAAGTTGTCTTGCTCAAAGGGTACGCCAGCACGTCCGGCGGCGGCGGCGATACGTCCCCAGTTGGGATCACGTCCAAAGATGGCAGATTTAACCAGAGATGAACCTACAATGGTTTTAGCTATTTGACGGGCGGAAGCTTGATCATGAGCACCTGTGACTTGAACTTCAATTAAGCAGGTTGCACCTTCACCATCACGGGCGATCGCTTTTGCTAAATGCTGACAGACTGCTGTCAACATGGCCTGTAATTTTTCAGCTTCTGGACCGATTTCGGTAATTGCTGGTGTGCGAGATTGACCATTAGCCAAAGCAATTAAACTATCGTTGGTGCTGGTATCACCATCTACGGTAATGGAATTAAAACTTTGATCGGCTGCTCTACTTAACATTTGTTGCCACAAATGAGATGAAACGGCTGCATCACAAGTGACAAATGCTAACATAGTAGCCATGTTGGGATGAATCATTCCGGAACCTTTGGCAATACCACCAATTCGCACTGGGCGATCGCCGATAGTTGTTTCTAAGGCAATAGATTTTGTTACCAAGTCTGTAGTGACAATTGCCTTGGCTGCTGCATCCGAACCTGTTTGGGAGAGTGCTGCTACTAGCTGAGGAATACCACCACGTAGGGCATCCATTTTGATGCGTTGACCAATCACACCGGTGGAAGCTAGCAAAATCGATTCCGGGGAGATATTTAATTCCCGCGCTAATATTTCGGCACTTTCTACAGCATCATGCATACCTTGCATACCTGTGGAAGCATTTGCTTGACCAGCATTGCAGAGGATTGCACGGGCGCTATGTTTGGCTTGTAGGCGTTGGCGACAATAGTCTACACAGGCGGCTTTAACTTGGCTAGTGGTGAATACACCAGCTGCGATCGCCTCTACATCTGACCAGATTAAAGCTAAATCTGGCAATCCCGAAGGCTTTAGTCCCGCCGTGATTCCCGCCGCCTGATAACCTCTTGGAGCTGTAACACCGCCACTAATTTCCTGCCAATCTGCCATTTTTTTCTCCCGCCACTCTTAGCTGATTAACTGGCGATGATTATACCAATTCTTCACAACCACCAGATATTTGCCGGGTATGAAATAAGGAGAGCTGCCCATGCAGCTCTCCAGATCATCAGGGTGCATCCACATAGCACAGTATAGCATTTTAGATATGAGGTGTGATACACTTTATTTATCTTTTGTATCAATATTGTTGAACGGCGAAGGTATCTAGGTCTGAATATATGGCTAAAACTGCTTAGTACCAGGTGATTGCAATTATTTTGTTAATATTTTCTTAACCGATATATAATTTTCTTAATTCCAGATTAGGAATAAACACCATGAAGTGGTAACGGTATTATTGGTTACTATTGATAAAGGAGAATATACAAGTACATTTTTTTTAACTAATGTTAATATACAATCATTTAACTCAGTATTATATTTTTAATTATGACATTGGTAGTAAAACCCACAGTGAAAAGTATCAAGGAATATGCTTACCAGGCAATTCAACAACACCTGAAAAAAACTGTGAAATGGGAGACAGCAGTAAAAAAAGATGAGGATCCAGAAGGATTGCATCAAATGCGAGTCGGGATGCGTCGCCTACGTACTGCAATCAGTAGGTTTGATTTGGTACTGAATTTACCGCAGTCAGCTAGTGACCAAAAAATCAGTAAAATTGCTAGTACATTAGGTAAGCTTAGGGATATAGATGTAGTTAAAGAAACTTTAGAAACCCTTTACCAACCATATTTACCTCCTAAAGAACAAAAAGTACTGGCAACAGCTTTAAATGTTTTAGGTAAACAACGCCAAAAGGCATTATCGCGGACGCGGAAAACATTACAAGGGGAAGCTTACAATTCTCTCAAAGAAGGATTGTTACTTTGGTTGGATCAACCTATTTATAAACCTTTAGCATCTTTAAGCATTGAACAAGTGTTACCGGATTTACTTTTACCTGAAGTGAGTAGTTTTTTACTACATCCGGGGTGGCTAGTGGGGACTGATATTATAGATGCAGATGTAAAAGTTTGTATAAACTGGCCAGCAGAAAACATAGAACAGGAATTGACAACTAAAGGCGCGAGCATTCACAATTTACGTAAACAAGCCAAACGCCTGCGTTACCAAATGGAGTTATTTAGTGATTTATATGGTGAATCTTACGCAGGTTATGTTGCGGAAGTCAAAAGTATCCAAGACATATTAGGAAAGATGCAAGATAGTGTGGTGATGGGTGAGTGGCTGGAGGATGTATTCCGGTCACTTGAGGCCCAACTACCGACCCTCACCAGTTTATTAAGAGAAAATCGTTATCAAATGTGGCAGCAATGGCAACCTTTGCAAGAGCGCTATTTGCAAACTCAACATCGGCACAGTTTTCATTTAATGCTAACACGAAAGTCTCTACCTTGGTGCGAAGCAAGGTAGGGATGAATATTGGGAAATTACGAAAACCTCTCAGTAGAAACCCACAGTTCAGGCGAAGCCAACTGTGGGTAGTTCATATTACACCATACCACCAGCAGCTTGAAAACGAGCGCGGGCGCGTTTAAAAGCTTGGGTGGCTTGGATTTGTGCTTGGCGATCGCCTGGTGTCACCTGATTTAGACGGGTTTGCGCTTGGTTAAAAGCGGTACGTGCATCTTCAAGTGAAATCTTGTCGCCACGTTCAGCACCATTCACCAGAATGGTGACTTCATCTTCTTCAACTTCTGCAAAACCACCCAAAAGAGCGATGGCTTGCCAATCCTGATTTTTGCTAGCACGGACGCGCATTACACCTATATCCAGAGCTGTCAACATAGGGGCGTGTCCAGTTAAGATACCCAACTGACCGGTAGTACTAGGTAAAACTACTTCTTCAGCTACAGCATCCCAGACTGTTTTATCTGGTGCGACTACACGAACGGTGAGAGTCATTTGTCCTTTGTCCTTTGTCTGTAATTTTGCCTAATTTGTCACTAGCCATTAGGATTACGACTAATGACTAATGACTAATGACTAATGACTAACCTTTGAGCTTTTCAGCCTTAGCGATCGCTTCGTTAATATCGCCCACCAAGTAAAAAGCTTGTTCTGGTAATTCATCTAATTGGCCAGACAAAATCATTTGGAAGCCCTTGATAGTGTCTTCCAACTTCACATACTTACCAGGGGAACCGGTAAATACTTCAGCTACAAAGAAAGGCTGAGACAAGAAGCGCTCTACCTTCCGCGCCCGTGCTACAATCAGACGGTCTTCTTCAGACAATTCATCTAGACCGAGAATAGCGATAATGTCTTGAAGTTCTTTGTAACGTTGTAAAGTTGCTTGCACAGCACGAGCGGTATTGTAGTGTTCAGCACCAACGATATCAGGCTGTAACATAGTAGAAGTAGAACCCAGAGGGTCAACCGCAGGATAAATACCCTTAGCTGCTAAACCACGAGATAGTACTGTAGTTCCATCCAAGTGAGCAAAGGTGGTTGCAGGAGCGGGGTCGGTTAAGTCATCCGCAGGTACATACACCGCTTGAATAGAGGTAATAGAACCTTCCGTGGTGGAGGTAATCCGCTCTTGTAAAGCACCCACATCAGTTCCCAGGGTAGGCTGATATCCTACCGCGGAAGGCATCCGACCCAGAAGCGCTGACACTTCCGAACCTGCTTGTACAAACCGGAAGATGTTGTCAATAAACAGTAGTACGTCCTGCTTACTCACATCACGGAAGTACTCAGCCATAGTCAAACCTGACAGACCAACCCGCATTCTGGCTCCGGGTGGTTCGTTCATCTGACCATAAACTAGAGCAATTTTAGAATCATTGAGGTTATCTTTGTTGATTACTCCAGATTCGATCATTTCGTTGTAGAGGTCATTACCTTCGCGGGTGCGTTCACCTACACCAGCGAACACAGACACGCCACCGTGCTGGGTAGCGATGTTGTTAATTAATTCCATCATGATGACGGTTTTACCAACACCTGCACCACCGAACAGACCAATTTTGCCGCCACGGCGATAGGGGGTGAGGAGGTCAACAACTTTAATCCCAGTTTCAAATACTGAAGGTTTGGTTTCCAGTTCAGTGAATTGAGGAGAGGGGCGGTGAATTGGTAGGGTTTCCTGAACATTTACAGGCCCTTGATTGTCTACAGGTTCACCCAGGACGTTGAAAATCCGTCCCAAGGTAACTTTCCCAACTGGAACGCTGATGGGAGCGCCTGTATCAACAACTTCAAGACCCCGCACTAAGCCTTCAGTGGAGCTCATCGCCACGGATCGCACTTGGTTGTCCCCTAGAAGCTGTTGTACTTCAACTGTGAGGTTGATTTCCTGTCCTGCTTCGTTGGTGGCTGTGATCTTCAAAGCGTTGTAGATGCTGGGTAATTTTCCACCGGGAAATTTAACGTCTACAACTGGGCCAATAATTTGGGTAATGTAGCCAATATTTGTTTTTTCTGCTGTGGTGACCATGGGGAACCTAATAATTGAAACTATATTTCAGGTAGGGTCTTAGAAGACTTGAGATGATGCAATGTCATCTTACACTCTAGCACCGCAGGGGGACACAACTACCTTAGTAATTCCTTAAAAAAGGGATCAATTACTGGATGTTGGGGCGCAAGGTAAATTGTTATAGCACTACGCATACACGTTAGGACATCATAATTGTGGTTTTAAGGGAACAGGGAATGGGTAACAACAAGCAGGGAAATGTCCTAACACTTGTGGTTACTGCTATATCAACCAAAACATTATTTACCCAGTATCACCAACTCAGGCGATCGCCCCAATTGTTGACCATTTTACTGCTAATGCCTGAGACTCTGGCTAAATCTTCTCTAGATGTAAATTTTTGCGCCTCACGAGCAGTAATGATTCTTTGCGCTAATCGCTCACCTATCCCCGGAAGAGTTATTAGTTCTTGTATACTAGCTGTATTAATGTTGACTGTGGTTATTTCGTGATTATCCCTGGACTTGCGGCTAATTATCTGGGGACATTCTTCTGCTTGTGCGGCGATTTTTTCCTGAACTAATGGAGGTATACCCAATATCGCACCCCCATAAAGCCGCGTAAATTCCCGGTCGTAATGGGCGGCAATGGTAGGATTTTTGACTATTAATACTGCCTCATCGTTACCATAATTGGCGGACTGTGACCAGTTGTGAGAACCTGTAATTACTGTTTCTTGGTCAATTACGGCAAATTTATGATGTAATAAATCCCCCGGAGCTAAAGTGGGAACACCGACTGTAGTCAGGGGGGTTTGCCAAGGATGATTATCAATTTCGTATTGACAATTATAACTCAGCGCCGCCCCCATCATGTCTAAAGCTTCGCTATAGTGACGATAGGCAAAGTCTGAATCCATCAAAGCGCGGATAGTCACATTTTGCAGGTGACGGGTTTCTAGAATCGGTGACAGACGCTGCTCGGAAAACACAAACAAGGCCATATCAATGGATTTGGTAGACTCAGCTAAGTTTTGACCAATTAAACCATTACTAGATTTGTCCCAAGGTTGGCCGCGGGAAGTGGGGGAAAAATGTACAGTAATTTCAGTTTCACCTAATTGAATAGTTTGGGGCGATCGCCTGGGTTTACCCAAGCCAAATCTGCTATCTGGCTTCCCGAACGGACCATCCCCCCACATAATGTTAAACTCTTGAGTAAATAAACTGGCTAATTCTGGACTGTCAATATGTAACAGATTATTAGCATTACCTAGGCTGCTAGGGTTGTTATATTGACCGTGGATATCACTGAGGGTAAAATTTGCTGAGGTGGCAATTACCCAACGATTATCTACCACCAAGAATTTATGATGCATCAAATTACTCCCAGCAGAACCATCAGCACGGTCATCTATCCAGGGAATTTGGGCATTTTGTAAAATTATTAACCCATCTCGTTGATTAATTTCTTCCTCACTGAGGCGATGATCTCGGTTTTGGTCTACAAAATCATAAAATTCTTGATAACGAGCTTGTTCTCTGGGGCTTAACTTCCGCACCTCCGCGGGTGTTAAACTACTCCAAGGACGACTGTAATTATCTTCTAAAATTACCCGCACCCGTACACCGGCTTTTTGCCTTGCTACTAATGCTTGGGCAATTTTTGGTAGGCGCAATTCTTGAATGGCTACATCTACTGTAGATGTGGCTCTAGAAATGGTATCAATAATCTGTTGTTCTAGGTTATCTCCCAGGCGAGTTTGTAGGCGATAGGGTTCTGGATATTTTGCTGATGGGGAATGGTTAAAGTAAACTTTAACTAGTGGGTCTTGTGGTAGGGCTGGTAAAAGCTGAGTTTTATCTGGTAGTTTTTGACAAGCCGTGATCATCAAAACCAGCAAAAAGATCAGGATGTATTTTCGTGGTGGGAAAATCAGCACGGTAGTTCACTAACAGTGGATTGGGGAAAAATCAACAATCTATTGTCATCCTATTTGAGTTGAGAAATTATCAGTGAGGAAAGGGAACAGGGAACACACCGAACAGAAATTGTTCATGAATCATTGAGGATTGCTATATATGGTAAATTTATGCCTAACGCCACATTATAACAATCATGCCGAAAACCCTTGAGAAACAGACCCATAGCGCCGTATTTCCTATCTATTTATTAATATGCAAATATATTTAGATTACAGCGCCACCACTCCCACTCGCCCTGAAGCCATGGCTGCGATGCAAGCAGTCCTCAATCAACAGTGGGGTAATCCTTCTAGTTTACATGAGTGGGGACAACGGGCGGCTACAATTGTGGAACAGGCAAGAATCGAAGTCGCAGAATTAATTCATGGTGCGCCAGAATCCATAGTTTTTACCGCTGGTGGTACTGAGTCCAATAATTTAGCTATCATTGGCATTGCTAGATTATATAATCTACCCCAACATATAATTATTTCTCAGGTGGAACATTCCGCTATTTCTGAACCTGCGCGGTTATTAGAAAAGTGGGGTTGGGAGGTAACCCGCTTGGGTGTAGATTGCAAGGGGAGGGTTAACCCCCAAGAGTTACAAGCAGCATTACAAGACAATACTGTTTTAGTGTCTGTAATTTATGGACAAAGTGAAATTGGTACGGTCCAACCCATTGCAGAATTAGCAAAGATTACGCGGGAACACGGGGTTTTATTTCACACTGACGCGGTACAAGCGGCGGGACGTTTACCCATAGATGTGCAAGAATTATCAATAGATTTACTGAGTATTTCTAGTCATAAAATATATGGACCTCAAGGAGCAGGGGCGCTCTATGTGCGTCCAGGTATAGAATTAGTTCCTCTGCTGTGTGGTGGGGGTCAAGAAATGGGTTTACGCTCCGGTACTCAAGCTGTCCCCGCTATTGCGGGTTTTGGAATTGCGGCACAATTAGCAGCGGTAGAATTACCCAGAGAAACACCCCGGTTAATTAAGTTGCGCGATCGCCTATTTGCCCAATTAGCAGATATTCCCGGTTTAGTCCCCACGGGTGATTTAGTGAATCGGTTACCTCACCATGTGAGTTTGTGTATAAAAGATGCGGATGGTAAAAAAATCAGTGGTAAAGCCCTAGTTAGACAAATGAATCTGGCTGGTATTGGTATTAGTGCTGGTTCTGCCTGTCATAGTGGTAAACTTAGTCCCAGCCCCATACTTTTAGCCATGGGTTATTCAGAGTCAGCAGCTTTAGGAGGGGTACGTTTTACCCTAGGGCGTGAAACTACCCCTGCTGATGTAGATTGGGCTGCGATGGTATTTCAGCAAATTTTACACCGAATTTATTCCTGATAAGGGAGCCAGGGAATAAATTAAGAGTCTAAAAGCTTAAGTCGGTTGAAAACCGACTAGGAAGAAGGGTCAAGGAACTTGTCCTAATAACTTCCACAAATATTCACCATAACTATTTTTGGCGTATTTATCTGCGATCGCTCCTAGTTGCTCTGGGGTAATCCACCCCTTTTGGTTGGTAATTTCTTCAGGACAGACAATTTTCAACCCCTACCATAGCGGTAATCGTGGGGCGATCGCCTATTTGCCCAATTAGATGTAGACTGGGCTGCGATGGTATTTCAGCAAATTTTACACCGAATTTATTCCTGATAAATTCTTGGCTGACCTATGAGAATTTCTTATACAAGTGCATGAATTATACATTACTAACATAGAATTATGTAGTACGCAGGTAAATAAGCATCTATGTCACAGTCCGAACCTAGACTTGAACATTTTGCCGTCAAAAGTCAAATAGTGAGCGAATTAGCTTTCCTATTTACTATTTATATTCTGGTAACTGCACTATTATTTTTACACTTCCGCACCTGGGACTCTACCATCACTCGCCAGGTATGGGGTGTCTTTGTTTATCCCAGTGTACTATTTGGTGGCGTTGCTTTAGCTTGGCGATATATTTCCCATGTCATCTGGATATTACCCATAGGTTCCCTGGTGTTTATGGGATTACCATTTCTAGTAACCGTCCTAGGGGGATGGAGTTTAATTCCTCTGGGTATATTCGGTATTAGCGCCACTATTTTCGTTTACATATTATATTTATCCCCACAAGACCGACCGGTGATTAAAACCCTGCAACTTTTAGGGGCGGGAATGATTCTCGCGGTATTTTATTTTTTCGTGGTCAATGGTTATAATTATGCCAATATATTCGCAGACCTAACTGCTTATACTAATACCGTTAACCGAGATACCCTGTTTCATTCTGCTATTGTGCAGATGATCGCTAAGTTTAATACACCATCAACAGGATTAGATGGTGTACAACCTTTAAGCTATCATGTTGCCGTACATCGTTGGGTGGCGGCAAATTTCAACATTTTAGGCGGAAAAGTACCTCTACTATTAGGTATTTGCCAACAAGTAGCTTTTGTACCGGCGGTTTTATTTGCTACAGTTTTAGCCTTGATGTGTTTGCTATCGACTCCACTTTCCACACTAGTGGCTTGTGAGTTTACTTTTTTAGGTTTATGGTTGTTCGGAACTCGCACCTGGGATTTGTATTTAGCCGGTGAATCCTATGCTTTTTCCCTACCTATATTTATAGCCATGATACCAGTAGGACAAAGATGGTTGTACAAAGCTAGGGAAAGTAATCGCTGGTTGACAGTTGACCTTTTACCCCTAACATTGGCTGTGGTAGCAGTCCTAGCTTGTGGCGCTGCAAAGATTTCTTCAGGGGTGATACTGGCTTTATTTCTCATCCTCTGTGGGTTTATCCCTAAAATGTGGCACAAAAATCAACTGAATTGGCGATATGTAGGACTGTTATTAGCTTTAGCGATCGCTTTTTTTGTGGGATGTTTAGCCTTAGCCTATAGCTTTAGTGCTGGAAATCTGACTAACATCTTTTATCCTTTTCACTTTGCACGCACCTACAGAAGTCCGTTTATTTGGCAAAATATCATATTTTTAGGGTTAATCATCCCATTCTACGGGTTGCAGAGGAATCAAGAAAAATTCCTGGGGCGATCGCAGGTGATCATCCTCACACTGCTATTTTTAGCATCTCAACTACCAGGAGCTTTACTGGAAATCGGCGGACCTTCAGCATATTATTTTGTCCTACCAGCGCTGTTAGTTACCTTATTATTTACCTTGGCTGCTGTAGCTGACTATTGGTCAGTCAACCGCAAAACCGGTTTTCTGTTCATTGTAGATCCCCTAGACCATGAAACCAAACCCTTGTCTCCAACTATTCGTTGGGGACTTATAACCTTAGTTTTAATTTTTTCATTGTCCAGTGGAACGGGAATTGTCTATCGTGGTAGTCATAAGGATAGGGGGTTAGGGTTTGCGAGTCAGTTAGTAATTGTTCTAGATCGGTTTTCTCCTCAGTCAGATTCATTGACTGATTTGAGAGGATTAAGTAAACGCCAGCGTCAGTTAGGGTTGTTACTTTTTCCTCCCAGCGTGAACTGGGAAATATTCAAGACCTCAACCGAGTTGGGTTACATCCAAGCAGGACTTGCTAAATTAACTGAATCCAAAAAATTACAACCAGGTGATAACTTAGCCATTCATATTTCACATGACTTTTCAGGCTTTTGGCAACCCAGAGGCGGAAGAAATTGTTGGGATAAATCTTTTGTCATTCCTGCAATGACCGGATTACCCCTGGTAAATGGAGTCAGAGGTGAGAATAGTGACTGTGATTTAACTAAAGATTTTGGTATGACAGACTATAGTAAAGAGTCTTGGAATCGTCCACTTTCTAAGGAAGATATCTGTACTAAGTCCACTAAATTAGGGTTTAATCAGGTGTTGAATGTTTCTCAGTCACAAATTCAACTATACTCTTGTAATGGGTTCGACCAGAAGTAAATTATCTGGGAAATAGCTCCAGTCTAGAATTGCATTTACTCCAACCATCATCAAATGTCTCATATATCTGTTGTCATCCCTGTATATAAAGCAGAAAAAATCCTTGATGTTCTCTATGAGAGGCTCAAAGTTTCCTTGTCTGAGATTACACAGGATTTTGAAATCATTTTAGTTGAGGATTGTGGGGGCGATCGCTCTTGGGATATTATTGTGGAGTTAAGTAAGATCGACCCGCGGGTGAAAGGAATTCAATTTAGTCGCAATTTTGGCCAGCATTATGGCATCACAGCAGGGTTAGATCATTGTGACGCTGACTGGGTAGTTGTTATGGATTGTGATTTGCAAGACAGACCAGAAGAAATTCCCCGAATGTATCGCAAAGCTCAACAGGGTTATGATGTTGTCTTAGCTCGCAGAGGTAAACGTCAAGATCCCCCCATGAAGCGACTTACTTCATGGTTGTTTTATCAAATCTTTAACTACTTGACCGATTTACAATATGATGGGCAGGTAGGTAACTTCCGCATTATCTCTCGTCAAGTTGTCGAGAACTTTTGTTTAATGCGGGAACAACTGAGATTTTTTGGTGGTTTGGTCGATTGGATGGGATTTCCCACCGCTAGTATTAACATTACCCATGACCAGCGTTTTGAGGGCAAAAGCACTTATACTTTTGCCAAACTCTGGAAGCTAGCTAGTGAAACAATTATCGCCTATTCAGACAAGCCTCTACGCCTGTCTATTAAGTTAGGTTTTCTGATTTCCACTTTGTCATTTATCTATGGTATTTATATTGCTGTTAGGGTTGTGTTTTATGGTTCGCCTGTAACTGGTTGGAGTAGCCTGATTGTGTCTTTGTATTTTCTAGGTGGGATTATTATTTCTATTCTGGGAATACTAGGTATTTATTTAGGGAAAACTTTTGATCAGACAAAAAGAAGACCTTTATATTTAGTCAGGAATAAAACTGATAGTGTACATAAAACTTTAAATATCAGTTATGAACTAAAAAAATGTGATGAATATGTCTGAGGATATTGTATTTACTCCATGGGATTCTCGCGCTTTTGGAATCAAAACATTTGAAATACCCTATATATCTGAAAATGACCTAAAAAATAAGCTAGAGAAAATTAAAAAGCAAAAATCTCAGGGACACTATACTATTAAAATTAACCCACTAGCGCCAAAAAAAACATTACATGAATTTGGTTTTTATTATTGTGATACCTTAATTGAACCTTATTGTAGTTCTGAGAGGTTATTAACATATCAAAGAGAGGGTATAGACATTTGTGAACCATTAAACATAGACGAAATAAGTCAGATTGTTTATGGCGCATTCACTTATGGTCGCTTCCATAGAGATTTCAATATCAATCAAAATCTTGCCGATCTAAGATATGATTTGTGGTTAAGAGACCTTTGGCAGTCCAAAAAAGTTTTTAGTTTAATGTTTTATGGTTCTGTAGTAGGTTTTTGGGCATATTCAGATAATAAAATTTTACTCCATGCTTTAAGTAAAGAGTATAGAGGAAAAGGACTATCCAAATATTTTTGGAGTGTTGCTTGTAAAAGATTATTAGAAAAAGGTTATCAAGAATTAACAAGTTCAATATCTATATCTAATGTTGCCGTTCTAAATCTCTATTCATCTTTAGGATTTAGGTTTAGAAACTCGGTAGATATATATCATCTACTTGTAGAATAATCAATTACATACAATTTTAAATAATACTCATGAATCATCTTTACATCCTCTTAACCATCCTGTTTACAGTCTACGGACAAATTGTAATTAAATGGCAAGTGCAACTGGCGGGAGCATTTCCCCCAGACAACATAGCCAAACTACAATACATCATTAAACTACTACTCAACCCCTGGGTAATTAGTAGCTTTACCTGTGCATTCCTAGCAGCAATTAGCTGGATGGCCGCCATGACTAAATTTGACCTCAGCTATGCTTACCCATTCATGAGTTTAGCCTTTGTCCTAGTCCTCTTCCTCAGCGCCATCTTTTTTAAAGAACCCGTGACTATTCCCAAATCCCTGGGGTTGGGATTAATTATCTTAGGTATTATCATTGGTAGCAAAGGGTAGAAATCCACCTCTCAAAAGAATCATAAAAAATTAATATGCCCCAAATTACCCAAGGAATTCGCTCAATCCTTTCAATCCCTTTCTTTTATAGCTTATTTCAAAAAATACTAGGTCAGAATAGAGCCTATAATATTCTGATTAAAAATTATATTAGGCCTAATAGTGGCGATCGCATACTAGATATTGGTTGTGGACCTGCTGATCTATTATCCTACTTACCCCAAGTAGAGTATATAGGATTTGATGCCAGTGAAAAGTATATTAGTGATGCCAAAAAGCGTTATGGCAATCAGGGAACCTTTATCTGTGAACTAGTCACATCTGACAACCTCACATATAGAGAATACTTTGATATTGTTGTAGTGTTTGGAGTATTACATCATCTTGACGATATAGAAGCAGAAAAACTGTTTAAACTAGCTCACACTGCCTTGAAACCCGGAGGCCGATTAGTAGCCGTTGAGCCTTGCTACACAGAGAATCAATCCCCCATTGCCAGATGGATTATATCTAAAGACCGGGGACAAAATGTAAGGGATGAAAAAGGTTACTTAAATCTAGCGTATAATTTATTCCCCCCCCCCACATACATCCTGTAACATCCGTCATGACTTATTACGGATACCCTATACTCATATCATTATAGAATCTATAAAACCTGATTAAACGGAAAAATCACATATTTTTTTTAATAAACAATAATTTTCGATGAAAATCTGCCCCCAATGTCACCATCATTTTAACCAACCTAACTGGGATTGTCCCGCCTGTGGTTACACACCCCCAATATTAGATGGACACCAGAGCTTTGCACCGCAACTCGCAGCGGCCAGCGAAGGATTTGAGGCCTCAGCGTTCCCCATACTAGCAAAACTAGAAGCCAAAAACTTCTGGTTTCGCGCCCGCAACCGCTTAATCATTTACGCCATTAAACATTACTTCCCCCACGCTCGAACCTTCCTAGAAATTGGCTGCGGAACTGGCTTTGTCCTTCAGGGAATTGAAAAACACCTCCCCCACCTCATCACCTGCGGTAGTGAAATATTTACTACCGGCTTAGAATTTGCCACCGACCGCCTGTGTAAAACTACACTATTTCAAATGGATGCCCGTAATATCCCCTTTGCGGAAGAATTTGATATTATTGGAGCTTTCGACGTTCTGGAACACATCGAACAAGATGAAGATGTACTTACACAAATGTATCAAGCTATTCCAATCGGGGGGGGGTATAATACTGACTGTCCCCCAACATCCCTGGTTATGGAGTCAAGCTGATACCTACGCTCACCACGTCCGGCGCTATATTAAACAAGATTTAATCACCAAGTTACAGCAAACAGGATTTAAAGTAGTAAAAGTTACCTCTTTTGTTTCTCTTCTCTTACCCTTAATGCTACTTTCTCGACTCAATCAGCGCTCATCAACTTATGACCCCACCAGTGAGTTAAAAATTAGTGGCACCTTAAATTACCTCTTAGAGAAAATTTTAGATGTAGAACGCTGGTTGATTAAACTAGGTTTTTCCTTCCCCTGGGGTGGCTCTTTGTTAGTAATTGCCTACAAACAATAACCCATGAATAAAATACCCTTTAACAAACCCTACATGACCGGTAAAGAGCTATGGTATATCAGCCAAGCTCACCACGCCGGACAACTCGCAGGGGATGGTAACTATACCAAAAAATGCCATCAATGGCTAGAAACCCATACCCACTCCCATAAAGCCCTCCTGACTCACTCCTGCACCGCCGCCCTAGAAATGTCAGCTATTTTAGCTGATTTGGAACCAGGAGACGAGGTAATTATGCCCAGTTATACCTTCGTTTCCACCGCCAACGCCTTTGTTCTCAGGGGAGCTATTCCCGTATTTGTAGATATCCGCCCCGATACCCTCAATTTAGATGAAACCCTAGTAGAAACAGCTATTACACACCGCACCCGCGCCATTGTCCCCGTCCATTATGCTGGGGTTGGTTGTGAAATGGATACCTTGCAACAAATTACCACCAAACATCAACTATTGTTAATTGAAGATGCAGCCCAGGGACTGATGTCATCCTATAAAGGAAAACCCCTTGGTAGTTTTGGTGACTTGGCTTGCTTTAGTTTCCATGAAACTAAAAATATTATCGCCGGTGAAGGCGGTGCTTTAATTATCAATAATCCCCAATTCACAGAATCAGCGGAAATCATTCGGGAAAAAGGTACTAACCGTAGTCAATTTTTCCGGGGGCAGGTAGATAAGTATACCTGGATAGAAAAAGGCTCTAGTTACTTACCAGGAGAATTAATTGCCGCTTTTCTCTATGCGCAACTTGAAGAAGCACAACAAATTATTACCAACCGCCTCAAAGTATGGGACTATTATCATCAACTGCTAGAACCTTTAGAAAAATCCGGTAAATTACGCCGTCCTATCATTCCCCCTGACTGTCAGCACAATGCCCATATGTACTATATCCTGCTAGAGGATTTACAAACCCGTACCCAGCTAATTAACTACCTCAAAGAACAAGGTATTAATGCGGTGTTTCACTATGTACCTTTACATAGCTCTCCTGGTGGTAAGCATTATGGACGGGTGAACGGAAAGATGGATCATACTAACCTTCTGTCTGATTGTTTATTGCGGTTACCCATGTTTCCAGAGTTGACAACTTCACAGATAGAAATGATTGTCGGGGCTGTTAAGAAGATGTTTTAAAAGTCTCTCATGATGTACCAAATATTTTCAGATCCCCCTAAATCACCCTTTTCAAGGACGACTTTAAAGAATTTAGCCCCTCTTTTTAAGGGGGGTTGGGGGGATCAATCAGTGTCATTGATGACAATAAAAAACTTTTGAAACAACCTCTAAGAGTTTTTAATATCCACATGGAAGCCATGATTTATAGTTATTCACACCCAAGCCATCATCGATAGTTATCCACACGGGAGCCATCATCGATAGTTATCCACATGGGAGCCATGATTTATAGTTATCCACACGGGAGCCAGGGAATGAATTCCCTGTCTAAAAGCTTAAGTCGGTTGAAAACCGACTAGGAAGATGGGTCAAGGAACTTGTCCTAATAACTTCCACAAATATTCACCATAGCTATTCTTGGCGTATTGATCTGCGATCGCTCCTAGTTGCTCTGGGGTAATCCACCCCTTTTGGTAGGCAATTTCTTCGAGACAGGCAATTTTTAATCCCTGACGATTTTCGATAGTTTGCACAAACTGGGAAGCGTCTAATAAGCTCTCATGGGTACCCGCATCCAGCCAAGCAAAGCCCCGACCGAGTAACTCCACCCGTAAATTACCTGTTTGTAAATAGCAGGACTTACGCAACTGGCACAAATAGGGAGCGGAGGGAGCCGCGCCACGGGACAATTTCAATTAAACCAAGCACATAGGAATACTTGGGCGTTTGAGTTGCTGTATTAAATAATTAGACAGCAAATTATGCTTGATTTGA